>NZ_JAALDZ010000065.1:0-5026 GCF_014145125.1 Dietzia sp. CQ4
ATCTCGCGCACGCTCTGCCTGACCGGTCGGGAGGGGTCCAGGCTCACCTCGACGGTGACCCTGTTGCCGTCGCGGTCGACGTGGAGACCGAAGTGACTCAGGACGGGGCCGGCCCGCCGTATGCGGGCATCGAGCGCCCGCAGTGAGGTGCCGATGCCGGGTTCTATCCCGTTGACCCCGGGGACGGCGACCACCAGGTCGATCAACTCCGCTGCCGTCGGCTCAGTTCTCATGAAGATCCTCGATGTGGACGTCGACCACCAGGTCGACGAGGTCGAATTCGCGGGCGCACGCACCACGCACCGCCTGTCGGACCGCGTCCGCCAGGGCGGGCAGATCCGGGGTCGACGCCGCGAACGAGACGCGGCACGCGATGCGGCGGGGCAGACCGCGGGTACCCCAGCCCTCGACCGGATCGTGGTCGACGGTGGTCCGCAGACTCAGCACCCCCGGGACGCCGTCGACGGTGTCGCGGATCAGTGTCCGCAGGGCGAGTTCGGTCAGCGAGTAGGGGCCGATGTCGGTGGGAGGCATCTGCACCCGCGCGCCGTGTCGGGCATCCGCGCGGACGGCCTCCGCCAGTGCCGACCTCGCCCGACCGGACAGCTGCACGGAGTCGTCGCCCCGGCTCTCGAGCTCGTCCCAGTCGCGGTGCAGGGCACTGATCTGATCGAGATAGTGCCGGGTGGCCTCGGCGTCGTCGGGTCCACCGGGTCCGGAGGATCCGTCCATGGTGTTCACCGCCATTCCTTCATATATTCGATCACGTGCGTGCGGGCACGCGCGAGGCGGCCCCGCGCGGTGGACTCGGTGATGTCGAGCGCGGACGCGACCTCCCGATAGGACATGCCGTCGATCTCGCGCAGTGTCCAGCAGGACCGCAGATCCGGGTCCATCGTCCCGAGCACCCGGGCCAGGGCCTGCATCTGCGCGTTGACCACGGTGGTCTGCGCGGGGTCGGACCGGGGGCCCTCGTCGCGATGGACGTTCAGGAGCTCGGGCGGCTGGGCGTCGGTGGAGCGGCGGGCCCGGCGGCGGGCGATGTCGGTCGCCCGCCGCGAGCAGATCTGGGCCAGCCAGCTCCGCACCGCATCCGGGTCGTCCAGGAGATGCAGCCGCTTCCACGCGGTGAGCAGCGACTCCTGGACCACGTCCTCGCTGTCCTGCCGGTCCCCCAACACCAGGTAGGCGATGCGGAACAGGCGACCCTGGTGGCGGTCGATCAACACGTCGAAGGCCTCGGGGTCACCGTCCTGTGCGCGCAGCACCAGGGTGCGGTCGGGGTACTCCCCCGGCGGGGAGGGCGCGGGGGTCATGCCGCCTCGGAGACCAGTTCCCCGCCCGCACCGTGATGGCGCACGGCCACGCGGTCGGATCGGGAGGTCCGCGGGGTGTGCACGCGGACCAGCAGGTCGACCGACCGAGGGCTGGTGCCGAGGGCGGTCTCCGGATCCGCGGCAAGCACCCGGCGGGCCTCCTCGACAGCCCATTCCACCTGCGCCTCCTCGGCGATCGTCACCTCGGCCAGGATCCGCAGGGAGGTCGTGGAGCCGGAGACCCGCACGGACGCCTCCTCGACGCCGGGGACGCCCTCCACCCGCTCGGCGAGCGCACGTTCCAGCACCTGGGGTTCCAGGGTGGCCAGGACCGTGCCGTCGTCGTCGTGCAGACGCAGAGAGGTGTGCGCCGGTGCGGTGGGGATCTGCGCGAGCAGCAGACCCAGCCCGACGAGCACGGCGAGGACGGAGGCGGCGGTGGCGGCCGGCAGTGCCCACCCACGGTGCTCCTGCACCAGCGTCGACACCGTCGAGTCGGCCGGCACCGTCAGGCCGGCGAGCGGCGAGCCCGCGGGGATGAGGGCGAAGGACACCGCGACCAGCCACGCCGCGACGGCCAGGGTCAGCAGACCCGCCACCGTCAACGCGATGCGGTTTCGGGTTCCGGACAGGCTACGCATGATGTGTCGTCCTCTCAGCTTCTGCGGTGGGTGCGCACGCGGGGGCGTGACGGGCCGGACGGGCGCAGTTCGGCCAGCGCCCGGTCCACGGCGTCCTTCGCTCCCCTGGTCACCGGGGCGGGGTCGTCGACCACGGTCGCCACGGCCACGTCGATCCGGCGCCGGCGGACGGCCACGCTCGTGCTGTGCACGCCGTCGACGTTCTCGGTCCGCCGTTGGATGCGGCGGGCCAGGTCACGGCGGGAGATGGCGGTCTCGCCCGGGACGTCGTCCTCGAGGACCAGGACGCGCGACGGGCGTCCCGGCACGAGGGCGGCCAGCAGCAGGGCGAGCCCCACCACAGCCAGGACGACGGCGGCGATGCGCGTCTCCGTCGATCCGATGCCGGTGCCCGAGATCGAGTCCACCGTGGCGGACGCCGCCGAGGGCCAGGTGCCGTCGACCAGGTAGGTCCCCAGCAGCCAGCTCCCCAGGCCGCCCGCGACCAGGAGCGCTGCGGCGAGCAGTCCCACCGGGATGGCGCGCGGTGGCCGTCTGATCAGTCCGCTTCCGCGGGTCCGTGCACTCATCTCAGTGCTCCTCTCGTCGCGGTCCCGGGGTTGAGCCACGAGATCTCGATGTCCAGCCGGCCCACCTGGAGGCCGGTCAACTCGCCGACCCTCTCGCGCACGTACCGGCGCAGGCCTCGGCAGGTGTCGGACAGGTTCACGGGGAACGCGACGCCCACGTCCAGCGTGAGCACGGCGACGGTCCCGTAGAGGTCGCAGGTGGCCGACGGGCGCGAGTCGAAGTCCCGGCGGGCGCCCACCCCCAGCAGACCTCCGGCGGCGCCGCCCACGTGGGTGTACTCGGAGGCGACCTGCTCGGCGATGCGGCCGACGACGGACGCGGGGATGGTGGTGAGTCCGCGCTCGGCGGCCGGCCGGAGCGCCTGGTCCTGCGGTGCGGACTCCTCGACCGCGGCCGGATCCGTGGCGGGCCGGCGACCGGTCTGGTCAGTCTGCGCGGCGGTCACGGGTCACCGCCTCCGGCGATCGGTGAGGCCCTTGATCTCGACGCGTCCCTCCATGGCCAGGCCCACGGCCACACCGATCACGCCGAAGATCAGCACGATGAGGAACTGGCCGATGGAGCCGAACGCGGCGACGGCGCCGAGGAACAACCCCACCAGAAGTGTGAGATGGGTGGTCTTCATGAGAACTCCTCGCTCAAGGGGTGCGGGGGCGGGCCGGGCGACCCGCCCCCGCGGTGCAGCAGTGGTCGGTGGGTGGGCGCGGATCAGCGCAGCTCGCCGCGCCCGCTCTCGGAGCTGGTGCGGACGTCGTCGCCGTCGTCGTCCTGGGGCAGGCGGACGTCGGCCACGTTGACGTTGACCTCGACGACCTCGAGTCCGGTGGTGCCCTCGACCTGGTCGATGATGTTGCGTCGGATGGCGTTGCCCACGTCGACGATCGAGGCGCCGTACTCCACGACCACCGTCACGTCGATCGCCGTCTGGGTCTCGCCCTTCTCGACGCTGATTCCGCCCGTGACGTTGGTCTGGGCGTTGGGGATGCGATCGGTCACGACCGAGAAGGCGCGTCGAGCGGCGTTGCCCATGTCGTAGACACCGGGGACCTCACGCGCGGCCATCCCGGCGATCTTGGCCACCACGGCGTCGTCCAGTGTGGTCACGCCGCGGGACGTCTGGAGCGGTCCGCGCGCGGGCTGCTTCTCGACGGACTTCTCCTGCGCCTCGGCCTGCGCGGCCTCGGCGGCCTGCTGCTCGCGCGACTGCTCACGGCCGGTCTTCGGAATTGCGTTCGACATGATTCCTCCTCGCGGGAAGGTCCGGCACCGGGCCGGGCCTTCGATGAACAACTACACAACTAAGACGTCACGAGTCGCCGGATCGTCACGAGAGATCTCGAACTTTTTTTCCGGGGCCTCGATCAGGCCGTGAACCTGCTGGTCACAGCGGCCTGGTGCCGGGTGGACGAGCCGTCGCGGCTCTAGTCCGTGATCCCCGGCAGACGATCGATCCGCACGCGCAGGGCACGCTCGGGCTGTCGCAGTCCGAACTCCGCGCGGCCCCGTCGACCGATTCGGGCGCCGCGGCGGGGCCGGGCACGGTGTCCGGGCCGGGCACTGTGTGCAGTCCGGGCACCGCGGCCATCGGACAGTGACACCGGGGCCCACAGGAGCACCGTGGTCACGACCACGACGAGGGCGAACACCGTCACGGTGAACACCGCGGGCGCCATCCAGCCGCTGCGGGCGTGGAGCACCGCGCCGGCCGCCATCTCCGCTGACGACACGACACCGCCCATGGACGCCCCGAGCGAGACCATGCCGGGTACCAGGGCGACGGCGACCGCGCCGGTGGCGAGTACCGCGAAGCCCGCGAGCCTGAGCCTTCGGCCGGGGCCGGGGCGGGTGCGCGGTCCGGGGAGAGAACTCATGTGCGTTCTCCTTTCAGCGTCTGCCCCTGATTCGGAGACCTACACCACACGGATGGGGGCGCCGGACCCCCACCGCGGGCGCCGCCGCGACCTCCCGACGAGCGAACAGGTGGCCCCCCTACCCCGGAGGGCGTTCGGGGACTATGGTCATCCGCGTCCACCGTCGATCCGCGTCCTCCGTGGATCCGCGGTCGAGCAACGTGGATATCGGGCAACGCGGATACGCAGTCGAGCCGGAAGAGGAGTTCCATGGCCACCTCCACCATGCCGCCCCAGGTACTGGGGCAGCGGTTGCAGTTGACGACCCTCGAGTTGGGGGTCGGCGCAGCGCTCGCCGCGGTGGCGGTCCTGGGGGTCACCCTGTTCGCGGTGTCGAGCGAGTCCGCGCAGTCCTCCCCGGGCGCGGACCGGAACGCCTCCACCGCGGTGGTCAGCCAGGTCCCCTGAGGGCTCCCGCCCTCCGGCCCAGGTAGCGGCGCTCGGGCAGCGACGTCGCCTCCTCCGCCGCCAGGCCGTAGAGCTCGGCGGCCGCGGCCCTGTCCCCCGCCAACTCGTGCAGGTACGCCTCGGCCGCGGTGCGCCGGGGCACCGAGCGCGGCACCGCTTCGAGCGCGGCCAACCCCTCTCG
>NZ_JAALDZ010000066.1:0-12926 GCF_014145125.1 Dietzia sp. CQ4
GCCCCCGCCTCGCCCGCGGCCTCCGCCTCCGCGGCGGCCTCCGCGATGGCCCTGCGCCGCTCGTTCTCCTCGAACGGGTCCTGCAACGCGGAACGCTGCACCGCGTCGATGCTTCCGGCCAGTGCGCCGGGGAGCTCGGTGCCGGCGTCGGCGGCGGCGTCCTCGAGGAACCCGCCGGCCTCGGCCGAGCCCACCACCACGTCGTTCCAGAACGTCAGCTCGTGCGGGTAGAGCTCTCCGGCCTCCTGGCGCTCGGCCAGGGCGGCGAAGAACCCGCCGGCGAACTGCACGCTGAGGACCGGGAAGATGTACTCGGGGATCGAGAGCGAACCGAGCCCGATGGTGCCCGACCCGATCGAGCCGGTCGGGTTGACGTAGACGGACCCGGGCAGGCTGCCGGAGGAGGCCACGGAGGCCACCGCGGATCCACCCGCCGACCCCAGCGCCTCGAGCGGCGCCACCGAGCCCAGGACCTGGCCGACGGACAGCGCGGTGTCCGGCACCACTCCGCTCCCGATGTCCCGCAACCCCTCGGATCCCGCGCCGAAGCCCGGGTTGCCGACCACGATCTCCTCGGGGATCAGGCCGGTCAAGCCGTCGACGCTGCTGTTGCCGGTCTGGGTGGGCACCGAGGAGTCGGAACCCGAGGCCTCCTGGCCGTGCACCACGGCCGGGGTCGCGACCGCCGCCAGGGCGGTCGCGGCGACGACGGCGCCGATGCGCCTGGTCCGGAGTCCGGAACCACGGTTCTGGGGCATCTGTGCTGGCCTCTCGTCATGAGCAGGGCCCTACCGGCCCACGCACGCAAAGCGTACTACTACAGGGCCGATCCGGACTGCCGGGCCGGGCCCCGCCGCGGGGCCGGCCCCTACTGGAGTGCCGAACTCAGCCGCGCGACGTTGTCGACGTACCGCCCCGGCCAGGGACGGCGCTGCCAGGTACCCAGGCCGAGAGGCGTGCTCTCCTCGAGGTAGGCGTCCACCGCGTCGTTCATCTCGGTCAGCGCCTCCCCGCCGAGCACCAGCAGGCTGATCTCGAAGTTCAGGTTGAACGACCGCTGGTCCATGTTGCTCGACCCCACCACACCGCCGTAGTCGTCGATCAACATCATCTTGGTGTGCAGTACCGCCGGCGAGCGGAACCTGTTGATCCGCACCCCGGCCTCGAGGAGTGCACGGTAGTAGGACCGCTGGGCGTGGTGGACCATGAACTGGTCCGCGTGTTCGGGGACGAACAACTCCACGTCGACACCCCTGTAGGACGCGGAGGTGATCGAGTGGAGCAACGCCTCGTCCGGGACGAAGTACGGGCTGACGATCCTGATCCTGTGCTCGGCCTGGCCGATGAGCTGGGTGAACATGCGCAGGTTCGGCTGCGTGCGGTATCCGGGCCCCGAGGGGACGAGCTGGAAGGCGCTGACCGGGTCGCCGGCGGTGGGGTCGCCTCCCGCGCCTCCGGCTCCGACCGACGTGCCGCGGGAGAGCTCCTCGAAGGTCTCGATGACCTCACCGCTCTCGGAGTACCAGTCCACCGCGAACACCCCGTTCATCGCCTGGACGATCTCACCCCGGACCTCCATCATGAGGTCCACCCACTCCCGGCCGAGGCGGGTGTTGCGGGGGCTGCCGTAGTTCCGGGCGATGAGGTTCTGCGAGCCGATGAACCCGTGGTCGCCGTCGACGATGAGCATCTTGCGGTGGTTGCGCAGGTCGGGCCGGCGGAACCTCCCGACGAACGGGTTGATCGGCAGCATGAGGTGCATCTCGACCGGCGAGTGGCGCAACCTCCGTCGTAGCACCTTGAAGCCCCGGTACCGCAGGGACCCGAGGTGGTCGACCAGCACCCGGACCGTCACCCCCCTCTCCGCCGCCTCGACCGCGGCGGTGAAGAACTCGTCGGTCTCGTCGTCCCAGGACTGGGCGTAGAACTCGATGTGCACGTGGTCCCGGGCGGACCGCACCGCGTCCGTCATCGTGGCGAGCGAGGCCGCGTAGTCCGAGTACAGCCCCACGAACTCGCCGGACATGCACGGGATCGCGGTGAGGTTCCGGTTCATCTCGAGAACCGTCCGCACCCCGGGCGGGATCCGCACGCTGTCGGGGACCGTGGGCCACTTCTCCAGCGCCTCCTCGTAGAGCCGGTTGGCCTCGGCCTGGATGACGTGCCGTCGGCCGGTGATGTACGGGTTTCCCAGCAGCAGGAACAGCGGCACGCCGACGATGGGGATGAACAGGATCGCCAGCAACCAGGCCTGAGAGGAGGAGGGCTGCCGATTCTCCGGCACCATGCCCAGGGCGAGGATCTTGATGGCGTACTCGGTGATGAGCAGGGCCGAGGTCACGCCCGCCGGGAACGGGAGGAACGCCAGTCGGTCGACGGCGGGGTTCATGTGGCGGATCGGGACAGGACGGCGCCCCGGGGCAGGGAGCGGGGATCGACGAACCGGCCGTCGGTCATGGTCCAGCGGACCACTCCCGCCAGGGCCCTCTGCGCGTACACCGAGTCGGCGGAACCGAGTTCCCGGGCACCGGGGAGGACGACGAACGCCTCGTCGTCCGCGACGGCGGTGAAGTCGGCCCTCAGACCCGTCCGGATCTCCCCCCGGTCCTCGAGACCGACGATCGCGGCCGTCGTCCCGGACATCCAGCCGGCCACGTCCGAGAGATCACACCCCCTCCGGCGTGCTTCCGTCCACACCACCGAGAGACCGAGTCGGGCGGAGGCGATCGCGTCGACGGTGCCGTCGCGGAGGGCGTCCCAGAGGAGTTCGCGCGTGGCGGCGTCCCGGATCGGGGGATCCAGGTCGGCGGCGGCCGCGCCCCCGTGGGTGACCTCCGAGACCAGCGCGAGCAGGTGCGGGCTCGTGGAGGCGGTCACGCGCAGCCCCTCGGCCTTGGCCCCCCGCAGCAGCGGCAGCTCCTCGGCGTCGGCGACCGCCCGCAGGTGCAGCCGACCACCGGTCCGGCGACAGACGTCCAGCAGTACCGGGAGGTCCTCGACGCCGGCGTCCGCGGCGAAGAGCCCGCCGCGGCCGGCGACCTCCTCCGCCGCCGCCGCCAGGTCCTCACTGTTCAGGGTGGGGGTTCCCGCCACGCCCTTCCCGTCCGCCACGGCGGAGATCCCGAACACCCCCCGGTCGAGCAACGCGCCGAGCCGTCCGAGGTTGCCGGGCACCGCGGCACCCCACAGGCCCACGTCGACGAACGACTCGCCGGTCACCCCCTCCCGCCACCGGTCCACCTGCTCCGGGTCGGTGGCCGACGGGTCGCCGTTCGTCCCGTAGTCGACCACGGTGGTGATCCCCCCGAGGGCGGCCGAACGGGTGCCCACCGCGACGTCCTCGGTGCTCACGTGCGGGTCCACCAGCCCGGGCATCAGAACGACGTCGTCACCCAGATCGATCGTGTGATCACCCGCCAACCCGATGTCCCGCGCCTCGGACCCGGTCCGCACGGAGGAGATCACGCCGCCGTCCACCGCGACCGCCGCCTGCTGGATACGACCGTCGACCACGGCGCGGCGGGCGTGGATCAGGAGCTCGTACCTGGCCACGGATCGGTCCTCCTACGTCTAGACGGATTTCGGTGACACCCTCGGGCGTCATTGTCCCCCACGGCCGAGGTCTTCCGGGGCAGCGTCGCCGGATAGCGTGGAGGGAGACCGAACTCAGACCAGGAGGGCCCGCCATGACCGACACCCCCACCGGATTCGTCCCCACCGCCGACCTCGTCGACGAGATCGGCGAGGGCGTCCGGAGTTGCGACACCCAGTTCCGCGACCTCGGCGGCCGAACCGAGTTCTTCGGACCGGTCTCCACGGTCCGGTGCTTCCAGGACAACGCGCTGCTCAAGAGCGTTCTGGGTGAGCCCGGAGAGGGTCGGGTCCTGGTGATCGACGGTGATGCCAGTGTGCACACGGCGCTCGTCGGCGACCTCATCGCGGAACTCGGTCGATCCAACGGATGGGCCGGCGTGGTGGTCCACGGCGCGATCCGCGACTCCGCGGTGATCGGCACGATGGACTTCGGGTGCAAGGCCCTCGGGACCAACCCCCGCAAGTCGTCCAAGACGGGCGCCGGGGAGCGGGATGTCACCGTGAGTTTCGGCGGGGTCGACTTCGTCCCCGGCGACATGCTCTACGCGGACTCCGACGGGATCGTGGTGCGCTGACCCCGGCGCGCACCCCACGCCGGGGCGTGGCGGCCGACGGGGTCGCCGAGCGGTCAGCGGATCAGGACGCGCCCGCGAAGGTGCCGACCGAGCCGACCGACAGCTCGCCGATCGAGGCCTCCGGCCCGTAACTGCCCAGCGACCCGGGCGCGTACGACCCGGTCGAGTTGGGCACGTCGACGGAGAGGACGACGGACCCGGTGTTGATGAGCGTCGTCAGCAGGTTCATCAGCGAGCCGGTGCCGAGGGAGCCGTAGCCCAGACTGCCGAGCGCGTCGATGGTCGCGGGATCGACCGACATGCACCGGGCGCCGTTCATCGTCTGGATCCACACGCAGAACGGGTCCGTCGGCTCCTCGGGCGCCGCCGTCGCCGACCCGGCCCCGGCGAGCAGGGCGGTGGCCATCAGAGCGGACGACGCCGCGGCGAGCAGGGTGGTGCGCATGTCAGGGAACCTCCGGGTAGGCACCCCACCCGGGCGTGGGGCTGTCCTCACGAAGTGTAACGGGTATCACACCGTTCGCGACCGGCGGCCCGGACGGTCATGCCTCGCGTCTGATCCACCGCAGGAGCGGGCCGAGGGAGACCCGGTCGGTGAGATCCAGCCCGCCCAGCTCGAGCATCGACTGCTCCTCCGGGGTGAGATCCGGTTTGCGGCGCAGTGCCGCCAGCGCGGTCTTGATCCCCAGCCGCTGCCGGAACCCGAGTTGGTCGGGGGTCACCACGCCGCGCAACTGGAACAGCTTGAGGTCCCGGAGCTGGTCGGCGGAGAACTCGCTCGACATCAGGTCGATCCGGGCGTCGTCGGTGACCGGGGTGGGGCCCACCATGACGACGGCGACCCGGCGACCGGCCTCCACGAGCGCCTCCCAGTTGTCCTTGATGAACCCCGAGCCGCCCAGACCGCCACCCGGACGCATGCCCGTCACCAGGACCACCGTCCCGGCCACCACGAGCTCGGCGGGATCCACGGCGTCGTGGTGGGAGCTGCGGGCGTCGAACTCCTCCGCCACCCAGTCCGCGTAGCGGCGGGCCCCCGGGTCGTCGTCGTGCAGCACCACCGGGGCCGGCACGGCGCCGGACGTCATCTCGTTCACTGAGGCCTCCCCTGCCCGTCACGGGCGACCACGCGGGCCGCGCGGCCACCGAACGCCACCACGTCGCCGTCGGCCAGTCCGCGACCGCGCCGCACGTCGACCTCCCCGTTGACGCTGACCGCGCCCGCCGCGACGGCGTCCTTGGCCTCCGCCCCCGAATCGAGCAGCGAGGCCAGCTTGAGGAACTGGCCGAGCGTGAGCTTGCTGCCCAGATCACATTCGACGTCGTCCACTGGTGGACCGGCCGGCGGTGTCACCCGCGCGGCCCGTCCGCGTCCTGCGATATGGCGGCTCATATTGCCGAGCCTATCGGCCCCGTCGTCAGGGGGCGGGACCAGAGGGTGGGGCCTGCTCCTCCGGTGGCACCGCACGACCACGCCTCGTGACCAGTGCCAGACCCATCCCGCCGGCGATGAGGACCGCGGCGGCCAGGCCCAGCGCGACGGTCTGCACCCCGGAGATGCCCAGGGAGGACGAGTCCGGGCCGTCCCCGGCGTCCGGCGAGTCCCCCTCCACCGGGAGCGGGGGGAGTTCGCTGAGCACCGGGAGATCGGTCACCTCGACCCTCGCCCCGGAGCCGGTCCCCTGTGCGGAGGCCGCGGGCCCACCGATCATCGCGACCGACAGCCACAGCGCGACCACGAGCGCCACGACCAGGCCGACGAACACGGCACCGGACACGGCGGCAGGGCGACGGCGGACCATGTATGCCTTCCGTGACGGCGGCCGGGGTGGCCTGGATCGAATTGCCTCACATCTTAGGTTCTATTAAGGCGAAACGATACCCCGCCGTGCTCCCCCGGGCGCGCGTCCCCCGGTCAGCGCTGTGCGACGTCCGTGGGTCGAACGGGCGACGGGAGGGCCGTCTCCCCCATGAGGAAGCGGTCGACCGAGGCCGCGGCGGCGCGCCCCTCGGCGATCGCCCACACGATCAGGGACTGGCCACGTCCCATGTCCCCGGCGACGAACACACCGTCGACGTTGGTGGCGTACGTGTCGTCCCTGTCGACGTTGCCCCGGTCGCTGAAGTCCACGCCCAGGTCGGAGCACAATCCGGTCTTCTGCGCGCCCGTGAACCCCATGGCCAGCAGGACCAGGTCCGCCGGGTACTCGAAGTCGGTGCCGGGCACCGCCTCGAAGCGCCCGTCGACCATCTTGACCTCGGAACCCTTGAGCGCCGTCACGTGGCCGCCCTCGCCGAGGAACTCGGCGGTGGAGACGCTGTAGACCCGCTCGCCGTTCTCCTCGTGCGCAGACGCCGTGCGGAACATCAGCGGGTACACGGGCCACGGGGTCGAGGCGGCACGGGTGGCGGGCGGCCTGGGCATGATCTCGAAGCTCTTGACCGACTTCGCACCCTGGCGGGTGGCCGTTCCCAGGCAGTCGGCGCCGGTGTCGCCGCCGCCGATGATGATCACGTGCTTATCCCGCGCGTGGATCTCCGGCAGGCCGTCGGAGTCCACCACCGGGTCACCGACCGCGGCCTTGTTGGCCAGCGGCAGGTAGTCCATCGCCTGGTGGATCCCGTCGAGCTCGCGGCCCGGGACCGGGAGATCCCGTCGCATGGTGGCGCCGCCACAGAGGACGACCGCGTCGAACTCGCCGCGCAGCTGCGAGGCGGTGATGTCCTTGCCCACGTTGACGCCGGCGCGGAACACCGTGCCCTCCGCCTCCATCTGGGTGAGGCGCCGGTCGATGATCTCCTTCTCCATCTTGAACTCGGGGATCCCGTAGCGCATCAGACCACCGATACGGTCATCGCGCTCGAAGACCGTCACCGAGTGCCCGGCGCGGGTGAGCTGCTGCGCGGCCGCCAACCCGGCCGGGCCGGAACCCACGATCGCCACCGACTGGCCGGTGCGGAACGAGGGGATCACCGGATCCATGGGACCGTCCTCCCATGCCTTCTCGGCGATCTCCACCTCGATCTGCTTGATCGTCACCGCCGGCTGGTTGATTCCCAGGACGCAGGAGCCCTCACACGGGGCCGGGCAGAGCCGCCCCGTGAACTCGGGGAAGTTGTTGGTGGCGTGGAGACGATCCACCGCCGCGTCCCACCGCCCGCGGTGCACGAGGTCGTTCCACTCCGGGATGATGTTGCCGAGCGGGCAACCCTGGTGACAGAACGGGATGCCGCAGCCCATGCAGCGACTGGCCTGGGTCTTCAGGTCGTCCTCCGGGAGGGTGGTCGACTCGTAGACCTCCTTCCAGTCCATGATCCGCAGATCCACCGGACGACGCTCGGGGAGCTCCCGTTCGGTGTGCTTGAGAAAGCCCTTCGGGTCAGCCATTTGCGGCCTCCATGATCGCCTCGTCCACGTTGCGTCCGTCCTTCTCCGCCTGCTCGATGGCGAGCAGCACGCGCTTGTAGTCGCGCGGCATGATCTTGACGAAGTGATTCACGTTCTGCGCCCAACCGGACAGGATCTCCCGCGCCCGGGTCGAATCGGTCTCGGCGGCGTGCCGCTCGACGATCCGGTGCAGGAACTCGACGTCCTCCGTCAGCAGTTCCTCGATCTCGACGAGCTCGTCGTTGAGGTTCACGGGCAGCTGCCCGTCCGGGTCGTAGAAGTACGCGACACCGCCCGACATGCCGGCGGCCACGTTGCGCCCGGTCGACCCGAGCACCACGACCTGACCACCCGTCATGTACTCGCACGCGTGGTCACCCACGCCCTCGACCACAGCGGTGACGCCGGAGTTGCGGACGCAGAAGCGCTCGCCCACCATTCCCCGCAGGTAGATCTCACCGCTGGTCGCGCCGTAACAGATCACGTTCCCGGCGATGATGTTGTCCTCCGCCACGAAGTCCGGGGCCGCGTCCAGGGCGGGCCGGACCACGATCCGACCACCCGACAGTCCCTTGCCCACGTAGTCGTTGGCGTCACCGAAGACACGCTGGGTCACGCCGGCGGCGAGGAACGCCCCGAACGAGTTGCCCGCCGAACCGGTGAAGGTGAGGTCGATGGACCCGTCCGGCAGGCCTGCGGCCCCGTACGCCTTGGAGATCTCGTGGCTGAGCATGGTGCCGACCGAGCGGTTGACGTTGCAGATCGGGTACCGACCGGTGGCCGGGCCGGACGACGGGTCGACGAGCACCGAACGGAAGTCCTCGATGAGCGTGCGGTCGAGCACTCCCTCCAGCTTGTGGTCCTGCTGCTTGGTGCAGCGCAGGTCCTGGTGCATGAAGGGCGAGTCCGCCTGGGCGAAGACTGGCTCGAGGTCCAGCTTGGCCGCCCGCTTGTTGTGGGCGAACGCACGGGACTTGTCGAGGCACTCGGAGTGTCCGATCGCCTCGTCGAGGGACCGGAAGCCCAGCTCGGCGAGGTACTCGCGGACCTCCTCCGCGACGAACTCCATGAAGTTCACCACGTACTCGGCCTTGCCGTTGAACCGCTCGCGCAGCACCGGGTTCTGGGTGGCCACACCCACCGGGCAGGTGTCGAGGTGGCAGACGCGCATCATGACGCAGCCGGCCACGACGAGCGGCGCGGTGGCGAACCCGAACTCCTCGCCACCGAGCAGCGCCGCCACGATCACGTCGCGCCCCGTCTTGAGCTGCCCGTCGACCTGGACGACGATCCGGTCGCGGAGCCCGTTGACCAGCAGCGTCTGCTGGGTCTCGGCCAGGCCCAGCTCCCACGGTCCACCGGCGTGCTTGAGCGAGGTCAGCGGCGAGGCACCCGTGCCTCCGTCGTGGCCCGAGATCAGCACCACGTCGGCGTGTGTCTTGGACACGCCCGTCGCGACGGTTCCCACGCCCTGCTCGGCGACGAGCTTGACGTGGATCCGAGCCTCGGGGTTGGCGTTCTTCAGGTCGTAGATGAGCTGCGCCAGGTCCTCGATCGAGTAGATGTCGTGGTGCGGCGGGGGCGAGATCAACCCGACGCCCGGCGTGGAACCACGGACCTCGGCCACCCAGGGGTACACCTTGCCCGGCGGCAGCTGGCCGCCCTCGCCCGGCTTGGCGCCCTGGGCCATCTTGATCTGGATGTCGGTGCAGTTGGCCAGGTAGTTGCTGGTCACACCGAACCGGCCGGAGGCGACCTGCTTGATGGCCGACCGGCGCCAGTCCCCGTTGGGGTCGGGGCTGAACCTGGCGATGGACTCGCCGCCCTCACCCGAGTTGGACCGGGCGTGCAGGCGGTTCATCGCGATCGCGAGGGTCTCGTGCGCCTCCGCGGAGATGGAGCCGTAGCTCATCGCCCCGGTGGAGAACCGCTTGACGATCTCCGACACCGGCTCGACCTCGTCGATCGACACCGGCGGGCGAGTGCTCTTGAGCTCGAACAGACCGCGCAGCGTGGCGAGACGCTCCGACTGGTCGTCGACGAGCCGCGAGTACTCCTTGAAGATCTCGTATCGGCCGGACCGCGTGGAGTGCTGGAGCTTGAACACCGTGTCCGGGTTGAACAGGTGGTACTCGCCCTCGCGCCGCCACTGGTACTCGCCACCGATCTCGAGCTCGCGGTGGGCGGCCTCCTCGGGACGCGGCAGGAAGGCGAAGCGGTGCCGACGGGCCACGTCCTCGGCGATCTCGTCGAGGCCGATCCCGTCGATCGGGCTGACCGAGCCGGTGAAGTACTCGTCGCACAGTTCCTGCGACAGCCCGGTGATGTCGAACAGCTGGGCGCCGGTGTAGGAGGCGAGCGTGGAGATGCCCATCTTGGACATCACCTTGAGCACGCCCTTGGCGGCCGCCTTGCGGTAGTTGGCGCAGGCCTCGACCGTGTCGATCCCGGCGAGGTCGCCCGTCTTGACGAGCTCGTCGATCGACTCGAAGGCCATGTAGGGGTTGATGGCGTTGGCTCCGTAGCCGAACAGCACCGCCATGTGGTGCACCTCGCGGGCGTCGCCCGACTCCACCACGAGGCTGACCCGGGTGCGGGTCTTCTCGCGGACGAGGTGGTGATGCACGGCGGAGGTCAACAGCAGCGACGGGATGGGCGCGTTGCGCTCGTCGGACTCACGGTCCGAGAGCACGATGACGGCGGCACCGTCCTCGATCGCGTCCGAGACCTCGCGCCGGATGCGGTCCAGCGCGATGCGCAGGCCCCGCCCGCCGTGGGCGACGTTGTACAGACCGCGGACGGTCACCGCGCGAAGCGCCGGGCGGGAGTCCCCCGCCGCCCGCAGCGTGGCGAGCTCGGAGTTGCCCAGGATCGGGTTGTCGAGCTTGATCTGCCGACAGGAGTCCGGGCCGGGGTTGATGAGGTCACCCTCGGGACCGAGCGTCACCCCGTAGCTCGTGACGAGCTCCTCGCGGATGGCGTCGAGCGGCGGGTTGGTGACCTGCGCGAACCGCTGGGCGAAGTAGTCGAACAGCATCCGGGCCCGCTGGGACAGCACGGGAAGCGGGGTGTCGGTACCCATCGACCCGGTCGCCTCTGCGCCGACACCGGCCATCGGGGAGACGAGGACGCGGAGCTCCTCCTCGGTGTAGCCGAAGACCCGCTGCCGCAGCACCACGCGCTCGTGGCTCATGATCTCCTGGCTGACCTGGGGGAGGTCGCCGAGTCGGACCATGCCCTCGTCGAGCCACTGCTGGTAGGGGTGCTCGGCGGCGAGCTGCTCCTTGATCTCCTGGTCGTCGATGATCCGCCCCGCGGCGGTGTCGACCAGGAACATGCGGCCGGGCCGCAGGCGGGTCTTGGTGACCACCTTGTCCTGCGGGATGTCCAGGACGCCGACCTCGGAGGCCATGACGACGAGACCGTCGTCGGTGACCCAGATCCGCGAGGGGCGCAGGCCGTTGCGGTCGAGAACCGCTCCGATCACGGTGCCGTCGGTGAAGGTGATCGACGCCGGACCGTCCCATGCCTCCATGAGCGAGGCGTGGTACTCGTAGAACGCCCGCTTGGCGGGGTCCATGGTCTCGTGACGCTCCCAGGCCTCGGGCACCATCATGAGCACGGCGTGCGGAAGAGTGCGGCCGGCGAGGGTCAGCAGCTCGAGCGCCTCGTCGAACCGCGCGGTGTCCGATCCACCGGGGGTGCAGATGGGCAGGGCCGCCGACAGGTCCTCGATGTGCTCGCTCGACATGAGCGACTCACGGGCCCGCATCCAGTTCTCGTTGCCGCGGGCGGTGTTGATCTCCCCGTTGTGCGCGACGTAGCGGAACGGATGCGCGAGCGGCCAGGCCGGGAAGGTGTTGGTGGAGAAGCGGGAGTGGACGATGCCCAGGGCGGACTCCACGCGCTCGTCCTGCAGGTCGAGGTAGAACTCGGGGAGCTGCTTCTCCGTGAGCATGCCCTTGTAGACGAAGGTCCGGGGGCTCAGTGACGGGAAGTACACGGTCTCCGAGCCCAGGTCGCCCTTGCCGGGCCCCTTGGATCCGAGCTCGTGCTCGCACCGCTTGCGGACCACGAAGCACTTGCGCTCGAGTGCGAGCTCGGTGAGCAGGGCGCCGTCGGCACCCGCGGCCTTGACGAAGATCTGGTGGATGGTCGGCTGGGCGTCGCGGGAGATCGCGCCGACCGTCGAGTCGTCGACCGGGACCTCACGCCATCCGATGACAGTGACGCCCTGCTCGGCGGCGATCCTCTCCACCAGGCGCTTGGCGTCCATCGCCAGCATCCGTGACTGGGGGAGAAAACAGAGGCCGGTCGCGTACGCACCGGCCTCGGGCAGTTCCAGGTCCTGCTCCTCGCGCATCACCTCGCGGAAGAACCGGTCCGGTACCTGGATCATCAGACCCGTGCCGTCACCGGTGTTCGCCTCGGCGCCGACAGCGCCCCGGTGCTCGAGGTTGACGAGCGCGGCGATCGCCTTCTCGACGATGTCCCGGGACTGACGTCCGTACATGTCCACGACGAACGCGACACCACAGGAATCGTGTTCATATTCAGGGCGGTACAGGCCTCTGGGGCCGGGAGTCGTCATCATCTGCTCGCCTTCGTTTGTCGACGGGCGGACTCCGTGGTGGCTGGAGCACCCGCACTCAGATCACCGTGGTGCTCTGGCCCGCAAATAATATGGGGAAAAGGGGGTAGCCGCACAATTGGGTTTCGTCAATCGACGCGGACTGACGTGGGACACGGATTCCACCCTGTGAGATTTCTCTCAGGTCACGGGCTCTCTCGCTCTCGAAATGGCAACTGCCCCGCTCCGAGTGGACCACTCGGAGCGGGGCAGTTGGGGTGTCAGATCACCGGATGAACGGCAACGGGGGCAGGGTGACGCCGTCCGGCAGCCCCACCTCGTAGTCTCCGAGCGAACCCGTGGTGACGATGGCCGCGTTGGCGGTGACCGCGACCCCACCCTGGGCGCCCGGCTCACCACCGCGACCGTTGGGGGTGACCGGCCCCGGAGCCGGCGGCGCCTCGGGAACGGCGACCGGCGCGGGGGGCGCGACGGGCATCCCGGGCAGGGGCGGCAGGGCCAGCCCGAGATCCATGACGGACTGCCCGATCATCGGGGCGGCGGCGATCGAGCCGCCGATGAGGACCACCGGGAGCAGGATCGGAACCGAACCGGCCACCGACGCGGCCGTCGAACCCAACGGGGCGAGTGACGCGGTCAGGGAACCGATCGGGGCGAGAGACCCCTCCACCGAACCCGGCTCCAGGGACCCCATCGGGAGCGAACCCTCCAACGAACCGTCGTCGAGCGAACCGGGCTCGAGGGAGCCCTCGAGGGAGCCGTCCAACGACCCGGGCTC
>NZ_JAALDZ010000067.1:0-9402 GCF_014145125.1 Dietzia sp. CQ4
GGGCGATGGCGACCGCCAGCACGACCACCAGCCACAGCAGACCGAGCCTGCGTCGAGGGCGGACGGGCGCCCGGTCCGACACCGGTTCCACCTCCCCTCGGGCGTAGGACTCCTCGGCGACGGGGGGCGGCGGGACCGCGTCGAGTCCCACCCTCGTGTGCATCCGTGTGGGGACGGGGCCGTCACCGTGGCCGAGCGCCTCGCCGCTCTCGCGATCGGCGGCGTCGAACTCCGTGGCACCGCCGGGCGCCGATCGCGCCGCGGCGGCGCGGGCCCGGGACCAGGACGACTGGTGGGGCGCCGGGACGACATAGGTGGGGAAGCGTCCGATCTCGGCCGCCCGGTCCAGGTCGTCGAGCATCTCCCCGGCATCCTGGTAGCGGTCCTCGCGGCTGCGTCGGGTCGCCCGGAGGATCAGGTGGTCGAGGTCCTCCGCCACGGAATCGGACTGGTCGGAGGGCGCCGGGACGTCGGTGTCCAGGCGCCGGTAGGCCACGGCGATCGAGTTGTCCCCGTTGAACGGGGGCTCGCCGGTGAGCATCTCGTAGGCGAGCACCCCCAGGGAGTACAGGTCGGAGCGCCCGTCGGTGTCGGCGCCGGAGATCTGCTCGGGGGAGAGGTAGGCGGCGGTGCCCATCACCACGCTCCGCGAGGTCGCCCTCGACTCGGCCACCGCACGGACGAGACCGAAGTCGGCGAGTTTGACCGCCCCGGTGGTGGAGATGAGGACGTTCTCTGGCTTGATGTCGCGGTGGACCAGCCCGGCCTCGTGGGCCTCGCGGAGTGCGCCGAGGAGGGGGCGGAGCACGGCGGCGGCGGCGTACGGGGGCATGGGTCCGCGCTCGTCCAGTAGTTCGCGCAGCGTGCCGCCCGGGACCAACTCCATCACGAGGAAGGCTGTGTCCCCCTCGACCCCCTGGTCGAAGACCTGGACGATGCCGGGGTCGGAGAGCCGCGCGACCGAGCGCGCCTCGAGGGTGAACCGGTCGACGAAGGCGCGATCGCCGGCGAGGGCGGGGTCCAACAGCTTGACGGCGACGTGGCGGTCCAACCGCTCGTCGGTGGCGAGGTGCACGATCGACATCCCGCCGCGTGCGATCACGGCGTCGAGCCGGTAGCGCCCGTCGAGCACGGTGCCCGGCCCTGGTAGCTGCCCGTCGTGAGTGGTCATGGAGTCCATTCTGCCCGTCGGCGTCCCGATCTCGGTATGCAACCGTGCCGTGCGCCCCGCGGTGGTGACCGCCGGGCCCCGCTGGGACTAACGTGGTGGCCGTGAGTACCGTTCCGCACTGCGATGACGTCCTGCCCGGGGACGTAGAGACGATCAATCTGCCCGAGGTGTCGCGGCGACTGGGCATCCCGGTCACCCGTGTGCACGACCTCCTCCGTGAGGGGGGGTTGATCGCCGTCCGACGTGCCGGGGTGGTGGTGGTCCCCGCGGTGTTCCTGGACGACGACGACGAGGTGGCGCGTTTCCTGCCCGGACTCGTCTCGGTTCTCCGTGACGGGGGCTACCGCGACGAGGAGATCCTGCGGTGGCTCTTCACGGAGGACGACAGCCTGCCGGGTCGCCCCGCGGACGCGCTCCACGGTCATCGCGCGCGGGAGGTCATCCGGCGCGCTCAGGCGATGGCGTTCTGACCCTTCCGGTGGCCCGCCACCACCACCAGGCCACGGCCAGTGAGGCGAGCACCGCGATCCCGGAGAGCACGGGGCTGTAGAGGCTGGTCGATCCGTTCGGCCCTATCGCCATCACCAGGAACACGGTCATCCCGACCGCTGCCGTGGTGGCCCGGGGCCCCGGCCTCGCCAGCATCCAGAACGCGGCCACCCAGACGTAGTACCAGGGCCAGGCCAGCGAGTTGAGCACGACGAAGGCCAGCAGCGCCAGCATGATGCCGCGGAGCGCCGTCATCCGGTCCCGGCGATGACGCCACCACACGGCCACCAGGACCACGGCGAGGACCACCCGCCCGACCTGCCGGGACACCGCGAGCACGTCCTCGAACCCGGGTGAGTCGGTGACCGCGTGGAACAGATGCGCTGCCGCGGTCGGTGCGCTGAGGTAGTTGATCACCCTGTCGGACACGGCGATCGCGTCGAACCACCCGATCCCGGTACCGGAGGCGAAGGTGGCCAGCCCGAGGACGGCCACCGCGATGGCGGCGGCCAGTGCCGTGTCCCCGAGGGCCCGGACCACCGGTCTGGTGACCGAGGGGTCCTCGCGCCGCCGGGTCAGCGCGATCCACAGCAGGAACGGGGCGACGATCACCGCGGTGGCCTTGAACGCCACCGCGATCCCGATCGCCGCGCCGGCCCACGCCCGGCGACCGTCGAGGGCCAGAACGACAGCCCCGAGGCAGGCGACGAGCGGGAAGATCTCGTTGTGCAGCCCGCCCGCCAGGTGGATGACCGACAGCGGCGACGCGCACGCCAGCCACACCGCGGCCCCCGCGTCCACCCCGGTCCGACGGGCCGCCATCACCAACACCACGGTCAGTGCGGCCAGTGCCGCCAACACCGCCACGCGCAGGATGACGATCCCCACCGCGGGGTGCCCGCCGGACACGGCCACCACGATCCTCATGAGGAGCAGGTGCAGCGGTCCGTAGGGAGTGGCGGTCGACCGCCAGTCGGGGCTGACCTCGTCGGTGAAGGGACCCGGGTTGGCCTCGGGGCCGACCTCGTAGGGATCGACCCCCGCGGCGGTCATCGCCCCCTGCGCGAGGTACGACCACGCGTCGCGGCTGAACATCGGCACCGCGGGCAGTGACGGGAGCGACCACAACGCGGTGGCCCAGACCGCGTCTCGCGTGGGGAGTCGGCCCGACACCGCCCGCGGGCCCAGTGCCAGCCAGGCGGTGAACAGCAGGGCCACGCCGATCCAGCACAGCGCCAGGGCCAGGACCTCGCCGTGGCCGAAGGTGAACCCGAGCAGACCCACGGCGGCGGCGGGCCCCCCGTCCACCGGGAGGGCGCCGGCACCGAAGCCGCCGAGGGTCAGTAGTGCGGACCCGAGCATCCCGCGGTACAGGGCGGGACCCGAGGGGCCGGACAGGGCGGAGCGGGCGGAGGAGGTGAGGGACCCGGCCACCACGGCGGCGCGAGACCGCGCCGACGGATCCGACGAGGTGGGCGTGACGGCCCCCGGGGCCGGGCCCGGTGCCATCGTCACGCCCGACGACGGGTGGCGGCCTCGGCCAGGTCGCGCAGGGTGACCCGGCCGTGCTCGCTCACCGCGTCCGAACCGATCGCGTCCAGGGCCCGCACGGTCAGGGTGTCGATCTCCGCCTCGACGGAGGCGACCGCCCCCGAGTCCACGAGGATCCGGCGAGCCCGCTCGAGGTCGTCGGTGTCGAGGTCGGTGCCCAGGACCGAGAGCAGGAAATCCGAGTCCCCGGTCGGTGCCAGGGCGGTCGCCCTGGCCAACAGGAGGGTGCGCTTGCCCTCACGGAGGTCGTCCCCGGACGGCTTGCCCGTGACCTCGGGGTCACCGAACACACCGAGCATGTCATCGCGGAGTTGGAAGGCCTGCCCCACGGCCACACCGAACTCGCGGAGCGCCGCGACGGTGTCGGCGCCGGCCCCGGCGAGCTCGGCACCGATGTGGAGCGGCCGCTCGACGGTGTACGCCGCGGTCTTGAACCGGTTGACCCGGGCCGGCGTCAGCTCGTCCGTCGCACCGGAGGATTCCGCGAGGATGTCGAGCATCTGACCCGAGAGCACCTCGGTCTTCATCGCGTACCAGGGCGCGAGCGCCCGGCCGAGTGCGGCCGGATCCGCGCCCGAGGTCACGAACATCTCGTCCGCCCAGGTCAGGGCCAGGTCTCCGACGAGGATCGCCTGCGAGACCCCGTACCGGGCGGGGTCCCCGGACCATCCCAGTCCCCGGTGGGCCGCCTCGATCGAGCGATGGACGGTGGGTCGGCCGCGACGGGTGTCGGAGGCGTCCACGATGTCGTCGTGGATGAGGGCGCACGCCTGGATCAGCTCGAGTGCCGCGCAGGCGGTGACGATCTCGTCCGGGACGACGGCGTCCGCCGGGCTCACCGCCGACCATCCCGCCAGGCCGAACCGGGGCCGCATCCGTTTGCCACCACTGAGGACGAAGTCCGCGAGCAGGCCCGCCAGGGTGTCGACCCGATCGTCGACCCCTGACACGACCCGGCGCCGTCCGTCGAGATGGCGGCGGAGGGCGCCGAGGATCCGCTCTCCGTCGTCTGGACGAGTCGCCGTGACCACGGTCACCATCCCTTCCGGGCGCCGCCGCCCGGCAGCCCTCGATACCGTGATCCTAGTCGCCGGGCGGAGGTCGGCACCGACGCGTGTCGGGCTACCCTGGTCCGGTGACCCAGCTACCCGACATCGACCCAGCGGGCGGCGACCGACACCCGAGCATCGTGGACCGGATCGCCTCGTCGAGCACCCCCAGGGTGCCCTTCTCCGTCGAGTTCTACCCACCCCGGGACGAGGCCGCGGAGGCACGTCTCTGGCGGGCCGCCTCCGTCTTCTCCGAACTGGGCGCGGCGTTCGTGTCCGTCACCTACGGGGCCGGCGGGTCCACCCGTGACCGGACGGTCAGGGTCGTCGAGAGGGTCGTCAGCGAGACCGACCTGGTGCCCATCGCCCACCTGACGGCCGTGGGGCACACGATCGCCGAACTGCGCGAGATGATCCAGATGTACGCCGACGTCGGTGTCACCAACATCCTCGCCCTCCGGGGGGACCCCCCCGGGGACCCGTTGGGTGACTGGACCCCGCACCCCGAGGGTCTGCACTACGCGGAGGAGCTCGTGCGACTGATCCACGAGGTCGGGGACTTCCACGTGGGTGTCGCGTCCTTCCCGGAGGGGCACTACCGGGCGCGGGACCTGGACCACGACACCGAGATCCTGCTCAACAAACTGCGCGCCGGCGCCGAGTACTCGATCACGCAGATGTTCTGGGACGTGGAACACTACCTGCGTCTCCGGGACCGTCTCGCGGTCGCGGACCCGGAGCAGGCGGCCAAGCCGATCATCCCCGGGCTCATGCCCGTGACGAGCCTCCGTCAGGTCCGCCGGATGGTGGAGCTGTCGGGGTGCGCCCTCCCGGACGGCCTGTCCGACCGGTTGCGCGCGGCGGCCGGTGACGGTCCCGAGGAGGACCGTGCCGCGGTCCGCGAGGTGGGGATCGAGTTCGCCACCGAACTCTGTGAGCGTCTGATCGGCGAGGGCGTGCCCTGCCTGCACTTCAACACCCTCAACTTCTCCCGTGCCACGCATGAGGTGTTGGCCAACCTGTCGATGGTCCCGTCCCCGGGGGTCGGGGCGACCAGGTCCTGACGCGGTGCTCCCGCGGTCCGTGCGCCCTACCGGCTCCCCGTGAGGTCAGCGCACGAGTCGGTCCGACCGGGCCCGCGAGGTCCGGGCGGCCAGGATAGTCCCGATCGACACCAGTAGAGCAGCGCCTATCCCGACGATCATCCACACGGCGAAACCGCGGGTCGCCGGATCCGGGTAGGACGAGGACGCCTGCATCCGGGTGATGGACCCCGGCGCCGGTGTCCAGCTCACGGAGTTACCCCCACCCAGCGTGCCGTTCGTCTCCCCGATGCGGTTGGGGAACGTGAGGTCCACCCGGGTGGACGCGGAATCCGCCCGGTCCGCCGGTATTCCGGAGAGGTCCACCGAGCCGGTGAAGGACACCGTGTCGCCGCTCCGGCGGAAACCCAGGGTGTACGGCCTCGCCCCCTCGACCTCGATGGCCAGGGACAGCGCGTCGACCTCTGCGAAGGTCAACTGGGTGAAGTAGATCTCCCTGCCGGTGAAGCCGTCCGCGGAGTAGGCGGTGATCCGCACCTTCTGCTCGAGGCCGGACGGAGTGGACAGCCGGTCCAGGGCGGCCGCCTGTGCCGGCTGGTCGCCGGCGACCAGGATGCGACCCGAGACGGTGTCGTCCTTCCGCACACTCATCTGGGCGTTCAGCTGGAGACACCCGGTGAGGACGAACAGCATCGTCACCAGGGCGGTGACGCCCGTGATCCGGCGACGCGCGGGGGAGTGTGCGGCCGTCACGGGGCTGGTCGCGGTGGTGCTCGGTTCGATCACGGTCGTCATTGTGCCCGCGTGCGGCGCCGACGCCGCGTCGACGTGCCGAGTCGGCGACCGACGAGCCGCGCCACCGTCCTCCCGCTGGTGCCGATGACACCCCCGCCGGGATGGGTGGAGGCGCCCGCGAGGAACACGCCGTCGGCGCCGGGGACGGTGTGCCCGGCCAGATCCGGGTGGGGCCGCATGGGGAGCATCTGATCGAGGGACATCTCCACGTGCATGACGTTGCCGCCGATCAGGCCGAGTTCGGTCTCCAGGTCCTCCGGTGTCTGGACGTGACGGTGGACGATCGAGTCGGTGAGCCCGGGGGCGAACCGCTCCGCGGCCGCGATGATCCGGTCCGCCTCACCCGGACCCGCCTGTGACCAGGAGCGCCCGTCCGCCAGGTGCCGCGGGTGCCACTGCGACCACAGTGTCAGTTCGTGCCGACCCGCCGGCGCCAGCGAGGGGTCGAGCGAACTGAAGCTCATGGCGAGGACGGCGGGATCGGCGTCGAGACCGCCGGCCGCGGCGACCCCGTACCGGTGGTCGAGTCGACGGCGGTCCGTCACCAGCAACTGCAGACCGTGCGCACTGGTGGTCGTGGGCACACCCGGGTACCGGGGCAGATCCGTCGTACCCAGCCGGACGACCATCCCCAGCCCGAACCCCGGACGGATCCTGCGGCGCCAGGCCTCGAGGCCCGCCGCGGGGAGTTCGTGGGCCAGGAGGTCCAGCGTGGTGTGGACGTGACAGGCCGCGACGACGGCCGAGCAGTGCAACGACGGGCCCCCCGCGGTATCCACCCGCCAACCGGCCCCCGAGCGGCGGATCGCCGTCGCTCCGGCGCCCGCCGTGACCGATCCGCCGCCGGCCCGGACGGCGGAGACGAGAGCGTCGGCGAGAGCGCCCGACCCGCCGATCGCACGGCCGGGAGGGGTCTGGTGCATGAGCGCGGCGAAGCCGATCATCGGCGCGGTGCCGGGATGGGACATCGGCGGTCCGGACTGTGCGCCGAACCAGGACAGGGCGGCCTTGAGCCGCTCGGACGTGAAGGTCTGGTCGAGCAGCGCATCCCCGGAGGACAGGAAGGTCTGGACCGTGCCGAAGGGATCCCGGAGATCGTCGCGTCCGAGGAACGCGGAACCCAGGCGCGGAGCCGTGGGGCGAACGCTGAACCCCTTCATCATCCGCCCGGCGAGGACCTCCCACCGGCGGACGAACCCGCGGTAGGCGTCGGCGTCCGCCCGCCCGCAGGCGGCGGCGATGCTCGCACAGGTCTCGTCGAGGTCGCGGTGGAAGACGATGGGCGGGGCGTCGCTGCCCGGCGGGGCGGGGGCGAAACCCCAGGGGTCACAGTCCACGTACCTCAGCCCGTGGGCGGCCAGGTCCAGTTCCTCCGGGATGCCGGTGTGCCGGATCATCAGGTGGGCCGACGAGCCACGATCCGTGCGGTGCCCGGGGTAGCGCTCGACAGTGGAGGTGGCGCCGCCCAGGACGGTGTCCTTCTCCACCACGTGGACGTCGAGCCCTGCCCGCGCGAGATAGGCGGCGCAGACCAGGCCGTTGTGACCGGAACCGATCACCACGACGTCATGACTGTTGTTCACGCGGGCCTCCGTGTTGGGTGAGGGGGAGCGACCGCGAGAGTACGGCGAACGGCCTGGCGTCGCCTTCGAACCTGTAGGCCCTGAGCACATCCGAGAAGCCCATCGACCGGTACAACCGCCACGCCCCGTTGGCCTCGTCGGGGACCTCGGGGGTCGAGAGCAACACGGATCCCTCCGTGCGACCGGACAGGAACCTGCGGAGCAACTCAGTGCCTATGCCGTGCCCCTGGTAGCGGGGGGAGACGTGGAGCTCCGTCAATTCGACGTAGTCCGTCGGCAGGCGCTGATCCTGTTCTCGCAGTCCTCGCGCGACCTGCTCGTACCACCACTGGCCGGGTGAGCCCCGGTAGCCGTAACAGATGGCGACCAGGGGCCCACGGGCGTGACCGAGAAGGCGCCGACGCGGCGCCTCGAAGGCCGCGACCCCGGACCAGCCCTCCCGGTGGCTGTGCTCCATCCACGCGGGGGCGCGGGATCGGATCACCTGGGACGGGTACCCCATGGCGTCGACGTAGACACCGAGCGCCTCCGGCAGTCGGTCACGGAACTCCCCGGCGTCCAGGCTGGTGATCACGGTGTCCATCCACCCCATCTCATCACGTGCGCGCGTTCACGACCTCCAGTTGTGTCGTACCCCGCCGATACCGTGGGGTCCAGAAGGGGAGGTGCAGCGGAGATGGCGTCGAGAACCGCAGTTCGTGCGCCGGGCGGGGGTGGCCTCGGGTCCCTCGGTCGGGCAGGTCGTGCCGAGGTCCACCGGGGCCGGGCGCTGGCCGCGTCGTCACCCGCCGAGCGGTTTCTCGAGTCCTACCGGGCGGCGCGTTCGGCGGCGGCGGCGCTCCTGTCCCCGGGGCCGCGTCGCAGGGGCCCGTCCGATGTGTGGCACCGGCTCGCCGCAGAGGTTCCCGAACTGGCGGAATGGGCCTCCGCCTTCGGCGGTTACTCGGCCCTCGCGGCCGCCGTGGAGGACGGGCTCCCCCGAACGGTCACACCCCGCATGGCGGATGACTTCCTCTGGGCTGTCGGTCGTTTCCTCGACCTGGTCGACGAGCGGCTGGGAGTACTGGGTCCGGCGGCGTGAGGTCGAGGACGCCCTGTGGACCGGGCTTCTGCCGCGTACTCGGAATCCCGGTGGTCACCACCGCGTCGCGCTCGTATGATGGAGTCAACCCTTGACCGGCTGATCCCCGTAGACGGTCGACGTCACACGGCCGAGCCGGCCGAGCTCGTAACCGCGAGCGTTCTAAGGAGGTCGAAGTGCCCCTGTCAGAGCACGAGCAGCGCATGCTCGACGAGATCGAGAATGCGCTCTACGCCGACGACCCCAAGTTCGCGTCGTCTGTTCGAAAGACCGGTGGGACCGGTGGCCGCCGTCCTGCCGGGCTGGTGGTGATCCTCGGTCTCGTAGGGGTCGCGCTCCTCGTGGGCGGGTTGGCACTCGACTTCAAACCGGGCGGGTTTCCCGTCCTCAGTCTCGTGGGTTTCCTCGTGATGTTCGCGGCGGGTGTGCTCGCCATGCGCGCGGTGCCGTCCAAGGCGTCGTCGTCGGCCGGTTCCGCGGGCGGAGCCCGGGTGCCGGGTACGGGTAAGGCGTCCACCAAGGGGGCCGAGGGCCAGAGCTACTCCTCTCGCATGGAGGATCGCTTCCGCCGTCGCTTCGAGCAGTAGCCAGAACGACTGATCACGTCCCGGGAGGGGCGAGCGCATCCGCGCTCGCCCCT
>NZ_JAALDZ010000068.1:0-1654 GCF_014145125.1 Dietzia sp. CQ4
CCCGGCCCGGGCGTCCCGGTCGCGATCCGGCGGGCGGGACCCCCGCAGGCAACCGGTCGACCCGCGCGGTGTCCGGTCCGGTCGGCCGTCGCGGGCCGGGTACGGGTCCACACTCGATCGCCGCTCCCGCCGGGCACCCGGTAGACGGCGCCTCGGGCCGATGCGGATCCTGGGTCTGGTGCTCGTGGTGATCCTGACGCTGGGCGTGGTGAGCGTCCTGTGGGCGGACTCCAAGCTCCAGCGGATCGACGCGCTGCCGGACTACCCCGGCCGGGGCGGCAACACCCCGGGCAGCATCACCCTCCTGGTGGGGACCGACTCCCGCGAGGGACTCACCCCGGAGCAGCAGGCCCAGCTGTCCACCGGGTCGGAGTCCGATGCCGGCGGCAAGCGCACGGACACCATGATGCTGGTCTACACGCCGCGCGACAGCGGCCGGACCATGCTCATCTCGCTCCCGCGGGACCTGCTGGTCGACATCCCGGACTACGGACAGAACAAGCTCAACGCCGCCTACACCTTCGGCGGTCCGGCGCTGCTGACCCGCACGCTCGAGCAGCAGACCGGGATGCGGATCGACCACTACGCGGAGATCGGGTTCGGCGGCTTCTCCGGGATCGTCGACGCGGTCGGTGGCGTGGACATCTGCATCAACGAGCCGATCAACGACCCGCTCGCCGGCCTCGACCTGGCCGCCGGCTGCCAGACCCTGGCGGGGCCGCAGGCCCTCGGCTTCGTCCGCACCCGCTACGGGTTCGCCGAGCAGGACCTCCAGCGGGTCCGCAACCAGCGGCAGTTCCTCGGCGCGCTCATGAGCGAGACCATGTCCCCGGGCAACCTGCTCAACCCGTTCACCGCGGTGTCACTGGTCGACGCGGCCTCGGAGGCCGTCACGGTCGACTCCGGGGACCACATCTGGAACCTCGCGTCGGTGATGTGGAAGCTCAGGGGCGATCCGCTCACCGTGACCGCCCCCTACGACGGCATGGCCTCCGGTTCCGTGGGCTCGTACCTCGTGTGGGGCCCGAGCACCACGGGGTTCTTCGACGCGGTCGCCTCGGGCCGCACCCCGGCCCAGGAGTACCTCGACCCCGGCCCCTGAGCCCGCCTCCCGGCTCACGGGTACCGGCTGGTCATCCCGCGGGCGTGATCGAGACGATTCCCCAGGTGCCGTCGGGGTTCTCCGCCACCCGCACACGCTGCCGGATCACCACCGGCTCCGCATCGGGCGGGGACTCGGTGAGGCTCACCTCGAGGAGCGTGGGCGACAGCTCCCGCGCGTCCACACAGTGGGTGGTGCCCTCGGGCACCCGGTCCACCCCCTCGACGCGCAGCCGGTCCGGCGTCATCCGGCTCGACGGCGAGACCGCCTCGAACGCCTTCTCGGCCGAGCGCTCGACGTAGTAGGCGTGGTCGAAGGCCAACACGGTCCCCAACGGCGAGTCCAGCGACCCCGGGCCGTCGCCCACCACGTGGCCGGGTTCGGAGACCGGGGCGCAGTCCGCCGCCTCCTCACCGGTCGGGGAGAGAGCCCCGCGGGTGAGGAGGAATCCGATCACCGCCGAGCCGGCCAGCACCGCCACCCCGGCCGCCGCGAACACCGCGAACCGGCGTGCGCGACCGCCGTGGCCCGGGGACGCGGTGGGTCCGGTCC
>NZ_JAALDZ010000069.1:0-16649 GCF_014145125.1 Dietzia sp. CQ4
CGCCGCCGGCGCCGGCGCCGGCGGGGTGGCCGAGATGGGCGAGCATGAACCGGGCCATGTCCGTGGCCGTGGCGCTCAACGCGCCCGCGGGCGGCACCCCGACCACCTCGAAGGGGATCGCCGCCTCGTCCGAGGTCGGGTACCCCTGGGCGACGTGCGGCGCCAGGTGATCCGGGAGGGGTTGGTCGAAGGACGACGACGTCATCCCGACCGGGGCGAGGATGTTCCGGTCGACGTAAGCCTCGAACGGCACGCCGCTCACGGCCTCCACCACGTACCCGGCGAGTGCGTTGCCGTAGTTGGAGTACGCGGGCGTGGTGCCCGGCTCGTACACCTGGGCGGGTGGGTCCTCCACCAGGGCGCGGCGCAGGTCCACGCTCGCTCCCGGCGTGACGAAGAGGCCGGCGGCGCGCTCTTCGTACCCGGGGGTGTGGCTGAGCAGGTGCCGCAGCGTCACGGGGTGGTCGTGGGGAAGGTCGAGGCCGGTGTACTGCTCGACGTCGGTGTCCAGGTCGACCTCGCCGCGTTCGACGAGCTGCATCACGGCGGTCGCTGTCACCATCTTCGACACCGACCCCACCCGGAACAGGGTGGTCTCCGGGTCGACGACGGTCCCGGTGGCGACGTCGGCCTCGCCGAAGCCGCGGGCGGTGAGGATCTCGCCGCCGCGCACGACGGAGACGGTCGCTCCCGCGATCCGCCCGGACTCGAGCGCCGGCGGGATCGTCCGGTCGAGCCACACGTCCACGTCCGCTCGGGTCAGGTCGGCGGCGAGGGCCGGTGGGGAGTGCTGCGGGTCGGGCGGTGGTTCCGCCGACCCGCACGCGCCGAGGGTCGCGAACACGACCGCGCCGAGCACCGCGGCGGCCGCGCGCCTAGTCCGGCGAGTGAGCCGGGTGCCGCGGCGACCGGAGGTGGGCTCCGGCGCCGGTGCGAGGGTGGTGGGAACCACGGGGACCTCCTGCGCTGTGGGTGTCCGGACCGCGTCCGGACAGAATTCTCTGACCGGTTCCATGCTCGTCCGCGCGCTGCCGTCGGTCTTGGGGCCGGAGGTGGAGAACCGGTTGGCACCTTTGGGGGAGGCCGGCGGCCTCCGGGCGCTAGTCTCGGCGCATGCGCGAGACCGTCATCCCCGTCCCCGGTACCTCCGGTCTGCAGGCGACCCTGCACCACGCCGAGACTCCCCGGGCCCTGCTATTGCTGGTCCACGGCTTCGGTGAGCACTCCGGCCGGTATGGGCGGACGGTGGGGTTCCTGGTGGACCGCGGCGTGAACGTGGTCACCTACGACCTCCGGGGGCACGGCACGGCCCCCGGACCGCGGGCCAGGGTCGCCACGGAGACCCATATCCGGGACAACCTGGCCGTCCGCGACGCGGTCCTGGAATGGACCCGGACCCCCGAGGGCGTGGGGACCGGGTCCCTGCCCCGTCTGCTCATGGGGCACTCGATGGGCGGGTTGATCGCCGGGGAGTCCGCACTCCGGCGTCCGTGGGACCTGGCGGGACTGATCCTGTCCTCGCCCGGCATCGTCGTGGGCGAGAGCACACCCGCGCCGCTCCGGGCGGCGGCCCCGGTGATCGCCCGCCTCCTGCCGTTCCTCCCGGTGGAGAAGCTGGACCCGAACGAGATCTCCCGCGTTCCCGAGTACGTGGCGGACTACACCTCCGACCCGCTCGTGCACCACAAGGGGGTCCCGGCGCTGGCCGCCGGGACGCTGCTCGCGGGCGGGCAGAAGTTCCTGGAGCGCTCGAGCGCCCTGCGGTTGCCGACCCTGGTGATCAACGGTTCTGCGGACTCCATCACCTCACCGACGGGTGCGCGCCGGTTCGCCCAGGTCGCGGGATCGGACCACGACCCGCGGCCGGAGATCACCTATCGGGAGTTCGACGGCGGCCTGCACGAGCTGTTCAACGACCTGTGTGCGGACCAGGCGTACGCGGCGCTCGGGGAGTGGCTGGACGCGCGGTTGGGCTGAGGTCCCCTGGGTCCGGGCCGATACCGCTCGTCCGGCGGGGCGGCCGCAGGGGCGCCGACTACGCTGGCCCCCATGCGACCCGAGCTCTCCTCCTACCGCCATCTCGCCGCCGGGAAGGTCCGCGAGTTATATGAGATCGACGGCGAGACGCTGCTCCTGGTGGCCACCGACCGGATCTCGGCGTACGACCACGTGCTCGGCACGCCGATTCCCGACAAGGGCCGTGTGCTCACCGCCATGAGCGCCTACTTCTTCGACGCCCTCGATGTACCGAACCACCTTGCGGGGCCTCTGGACGACGATCGGATCCCCGCCGAGGTGCTCGGCCGGGCGATGGTCGTGCGCCGCCTGGACATGGTGCAGGCCGAGTGTGTCGCCCGTGGGTACCTGACCGGGTCCGGGATGGTCGAGTACCGCGAGTCGGGGTCGGTGTGCGGTGTCGAGCTCCCCGAGGGGCTCGTCGAGGCCAGCCGACTGCCGGAGCCGATCTTCACGCCCGCCACCAAGGCGGCGGTGGGCGACCATGACGAGAACATCTCGTTCGAGCAGCTCTCCGGGATCGTCGGCGACGAGCTGGCCGGCCGGCTCCGGACCGCCACCCTGGAGGTGTACGCGAGGGCGGCAGAGATGGCCGCCGACCGCGGGCTGCTGCTGGCGGACACGAAGTTCGAGTTCGGGTTGTCCGAGGGCGAGTTGATCCTGGCCGACGAGGTGCTCACCCCGGACTCCTCCCGGTACTGGCCGGCGGACGGGTACGAGGCCGGCCGCGTCCAGCCGAGCTTCGACAAGCAGTACGTGCGCGACTGGCTCACCGGCCCGGACTCGGGTTGGGACCGATCCTCGGATTCACCGCCGCCCCCGCTCCCACCGGAGGTGGTCGAGGCGACCAGGGCACGGTACGTCGAGGCGTACGAGCGGATCTCCGGCCTGCGGTTCTCGGAGTGGCTCGGCGGTGAGTCCGCATGAGCGCCTATGACGCCACCGGCATCGGGACCGACACCACCGCCACCGATCAGCGGGTCCCCGCGCCTCCCCGGGCCGAGCGCCGCCCCCACCGCCGTGAGCACCACGGCCGCGTCTTCGTGGACGACTACGAGTGGCTGCGCGACAAGGACGCCCCGGCGACCCGCGAGTACCTGGAGGCGGAGAACGCGTACACGGACGCGATGACGGCCGGGCAGAAGCCGCTCGAGGACGAGGTCTACGAGGAGATCCGTTCCCGCGTCAAGGAGACCGACATGTCGGTTCCCGTGCGGGCCGCCGGCTGGTGGTACTTCTCCCGCACATCGGAGGGTCTGTCCTACGCGCGGCACTGCCGCGTCCCCGTGCCTCGCGAGTTCGTGGCGGATCCCGGCGACCCGGCCGGGTGGGTCCCGCCTGAGGTCTCGCCCGGTGTCGAGCTCCCCGGGGAGCAGCTGTTGCTGGACGGCAACGCCGAGGCCGAGGGGCACGAGTACTTCGCGCTCGGCGCGTTCTCGGTCAGCCACGACGGCCGCGTCCTCGCCTGGGCCACCGACACCGAGGGCGACGAGCGCTACACCCTGCGTTTCCGATCCCTGGATCCCGACTACACGGCGCCTGACGAGGAGATCTCGGGCATCGCGGCCGGCGTGACCTGGTCCCGCGACGGCCAGTACGTCTTCTATGTGACGGTCGACGAGGCGTGGCGCCCCGACACCGTGTGGCGTCACCGCCTGGGGACGACCCGGGACGACGACGACGAGGTGTTCCACGAGCCCGACGAGTCCTACTGGATCGGGGTCGGCGAGACGCGCAGCGAGAAGTACCTGCAGATCGCCGCGGGGTCCAAGATCACCACCGAGGTGTGGTGCCTGGACTCCGCCGACCCGGCGGGCGAGTTCTGGTGCGTACGACCTCGCGAGGAGGGCGTCGAGTACGACGTCGAGCACGCGGTCGTCGGCGGCTTGGATCGCTTCCTCATCACCCACAACGCGGGGTCGCCCAACTTCGCCGTGGTCGAGGCGCCCGCCGGACCGGTCGACCGTGACTTCCGCGAACTGGACCCGCTCGTGCCGCACCGCGACGACGTGCGGGTGGAGGGGGTCGACGCGTTCGCCCGCGTGCTGGTGCTCGGGTACCGGGAGCAGGCGCTGCCCCGGTTCTCCCTGATGCCGCTGGATCCCGCCTCCACCGCGGGTGTGGAGGCGTATTCGGTGTTCACCCCCGTGGAGTTCGACGAGGAGCTGTTCACCTCGGGCCCGGGGTCGAACCCGGAGTGGGACGCGCCGGTGCTGAGGTTCGGGTTCGGCTCGTTCGTCACCCCGGGCCGGATCTACTCCCTGGCGCTGGCCACGGGGGAGCGCACCCTGTTGCGCGAGCAGGAGGTGCTCGGTGGCTACGACCCGGCCGGGTATGTGCAGCGCCGGGACTGGGCCACCGCCGGGGACGGCACCCTGGTGCCGATCTCCCTGGTGATGGCGGTGGACACGGCGGCGCGGATCGATGCGGGAGAGAAGGTCCCGACCCTGCTGTACGGCTACGGCTCGTACGAGACGAGCATCGACCCCGCGTTCTCGGTGGCCAGGCTCTCGTTGCTCGACCGGGGAATGGCCTACGCGGTCGCGCACGTGCGGGGTGGCGGCGAGATGGGGCGCCTCTGGTACGAGCAGGGCAAGACCCTGACCAAGCGGAACACCTTCACGGACTTCGTCGACTGTGCCCGGCACCTGGTCGACTCCGGGCTCACCGCCCCGGACCGGTTGGTGGCGGAGGGCGGAAGCGCGGGTGGTCTGCTCATGGGCGCCGTGGCCAACCTCGCGCCGGAGTTGTTCGTCGGCATCCAGGCGGTGGTGCCGTTCGTGGATCCGCTCACCTCGATCCTCATGCCGGAGCTCCCGCTCACGGTGATCGAGTGGGACGAGTGGGGCGATCCGCTGCACTCCGAGGAGGTCTACGACTACATGGCCTCCTACGCGCCGTACGAGAACGTCGAGGCCAAGGACTATCCGGCGATCCTGGCGGTCACCTCGCTCAACGACACCCGGGTGCTCTACGTGGAGCCCGCCAAGTGGGTGGCCAGGCTCCGGGCGGTGTCGACCTCGGCCGACTCGGCGGACCGCCCGGTGCTGTTGCGCTGCGAGATGAGCGCCGGTCACGGGGGCGTCTCCGGCCGGTACGAGCGGTGGCGCCAGACCGCGTTCGAGTACGCGTGGACGGTGCGCACCGCCGGCGCCGGCTAGGCTCCGGCCCCGACACCCCCGCGGTGGGGTCAGCGGTCGTCGGGGTCGGCGGGGTCCATGGTCGCGGCCATCGCGGCGGCGGGGATGATCCCCCCGACGAACACCGCCAGGACCGCGAGTCCGCCCATCGCGTAGGCGAGGCGGTGGCCGTCCCCGAGTTCCATCGTGGAGCCGAAGACCAGCACCAGTCCGATCACGAAGCAGATTCCCACGAGCACCGACAGCGCGGTGGATCTGGCGTGCAGGAGGGTCTGTGTCTCGAACTCGTCGAGGTAGCGCGGCGGCGCGGAGTCCTTGACGTCGATGACGGTGCGCAGCATCGTCCACACCGCGCAGATGGCCACGGTCATGGGCAGCCAGGCGATGACGATCGGGAGCCAGAAGAACCCGGCGACGGCGATCGCCGCCATGACCGCGACGCATGCCCAGTTCAACCGGACCAGCAGTCGGCGGCGTTCCGGGGTGCGCCATGAGAGCAGGCTGCCGGAGATCCGGTCGACGGTCTTCTCGTAGCGACGCTCGGCGGAGGTCAGGGTCTGGTCGGTGGCGGTGTTCATGGTGTGTCCTCTCGTGTGCGGCGGTAGATCTCGGTGGACATCGGCTGGAACTCCTCCCGGGAGAAGACGGCCTCGACCGGCAGGTCGAACACCGCGCAGATGCGGAAGGCCAGATCCAGGCTGGGGTAGTGGTCGCCCCGCTCGAGCGCCCCCACGGTCTGGGGGTTGACCTCGATCCGTTCCGCGAGCGAGGCCCGGCTGAGTCGGTGCTCGGCCCGCAGGACGGCGATCCGGTTGTAGATGGGGAGCTTTTCTCCCCGTCGCACTGGGCTCATGAAATGCAGTGTTGTAAAAACCCAACGATATGTCAAGGGTGACAACCGCGTAAGCTGGCTCACATGAGCAGCCTTCACGACATCACCTTCACGACCATCGACGGCGAACAGGCCCGACTCGGTGACTACGCGGGGCACGCCGTCCTGGTGGTCAACGTGGCGAGCGAGTGCGGGCTCACCCCGCAGTACGAGGGTCTGCAGGAGCTGGCCGACGACTACCGCGACCGCGGGTTCTTCGTCCTGGGGTTCCCGTGCAACCAGTTCATGGGGCAGGAACCCGGCGACGAGGACGCGATCAAGGAGTTCACCACCGAGAAGTACGGCATCACCTTCCCCCTGGCCGCCAAGGTCGACGTCAACGGACCTGACCGGCACCCGCTGTACGCGGAGTTGACCGCGGTCGCCGACGCCGACGGTGAGGCCGGTGACGTGCAGTGGAACTTCGAGAAGTTCCTGCTGTCCCCGGCGGGTGAGGTCGTGGGCCGCTTCCGTCCCAAGGTGGAGCCCGGTGCCCCCGAGCTCACCGGGGCGATCGAGGACGTCCTCCCCGTCTGACCCGTCCTGGAATGGATCGTCCGCCCGGAACGGCACGTCCGCCCGGGACGTCACCTCCGGTCGGGACACCGGACGTACACCTCGTCGTCGTCACCCTGTCATCCCCGACTGCGAGGATGGGCCGCATGACACCGCGCCCGGCCACCGCCCGCCTCATCGTCTCCGTCTCGGGCCTTCGGGAGTCGACGCTCGAGGGCGCCGTCGATCTGGTCGGCGAACTCGAGCGGCGGTCGGTGCCCGTCTCACTGCTCGTCGCGCCGAGGCGAGGGCGCGACTACCGGATGACGGAGGACCGGGCCACGCAGGGGTGGCTACGGCACCGCCGCGAGCAGGGTGACTCGATCGTGTTGGGCGGGTACGACGAGGCCGCGACCCGCCCGCGCCGGCCCGAGTTCGCCTCCATCGGGCCCGCGGAGGCCGCGGTCCGCCTGGCCGCCGCGGACCGGATCATGGCCGACATGGGCCTCCGGACGCGGCTGTTCGCCCCACCGCGATGGAACGCCTCGCCGGGGTGTCTCGAGGCGTTGCCCGGGGCGGGCTTCCGGGTGTGCGCCTCCCTCACCGGTATCCATGACGTGGTCCGGGGGACCACGGAGCGTGGCCGGGCACTGTCGATCGGGGAGGGGTTCATCGCCGATGCCTGGTGGTGCCGAGCCCTCGTCACCGCGGCCTGTCGAACGGCGGCGGCCGGAGGGCTGGTGCGGGTCAACGTCTCCGCCACGCAGCTCTCGCGCCGGGCGCCGCGATCGGCGCTGCTGGATGCGGTGGACCGGGTGACCGGGGAGCACCGTGCCGTCGCCGGCCGCTACGAGTGGCCGGCGGTCGCATTGGCCTCCGCGGCCTGAGCGAGGGTGCGGTCCTCCGCGGCCTGAGCGAGGGTGCGGTCCTCCGCGGCCTGAGCGGGGGCGCAGGCCTCCGGCCCGAGCCGTTCGGTGGCCCCGCCGAGTCCGGGTAGGATCGGCAGTCGAGCCCCGGCAGGTCCGGGTCCGCCCCGCGTTTCCACCGATCGAGGAGTTCCACCGTGGCCCGAGTCGTCGTCGAAGTCATGCCCAAGGCCGAGATCCTCGATCCGCAGGGCCAGGCCATCCACCGGGCCCTGGGCCGACTCGGCCACCCGGGAGTCACCGACGTCCGTCAGGGAAAGCGGTTCGAGCTCGAGGTCGCCGACGACGTATCGGACGCAGAGTTGGAGGAGATCGCCTCGTCGCTCCTGGCCAACACCGTGATCGAGGACTGGAAGGTCGTGCGCGTGGACACCGCCGAGGTGGCCTCGTGACCGCTCGGATCGGCGTCATCACCTTCCCCGGCACGCTCGACGACATCGATGCCTCGCGGGCTGTCACCAGGTCCGGCGCGGAGGCCGTGTCGTTGTGGCACGACGACGCGGATCTCAAGGGCGTCGACGCCGTGGTGGTGCCCGGCGGCTTCTCCTACGGCGACTACCTGCGCTGCGGTGCCATCGCCTCGATGGCCCCCGTCATGGGCGAGGTCATCACGGCTGCCCGCGGCGGCATGCCGGTCCTGGGCATCTGCAACGGTTTCCAGATCCTGTGCGAGGCCGGCCTGTTGCCCGGCGCTCTCGGGCGCAACCGCGACATGCACTTCGTGTGCCGCGACGAATGGCTGCGGGTGGAGAACACCGGCACCGCGTGGACCAGCCGGTTCGAGGAGGGAGCGGAGATCCTCATCCCCCTCAAGTCCGGAGAGGGCCGGTACATGGCCACCGCCGAGACGATCGAGCAGCTCGAGGGCGAGGGGCGCGTGGTGTTCCGCTTCGCGGGCGACGCCCCCAACGGCTCGACCAACGGTATCGCCGGGATCAGTTCCGAGAACGGACGGGTGGTGGGCCTCATGCCCCATCCCGAGCACGCGATCGACCCGCTGACGGGTCCGTCCGACGACGGGCTGGGGCTTTTCCTGTCCGCCCTCGACGCGGTGGTCTCCGCCTGACTCGGGCGCCACGCCCATAGCGAAGGGCCCGCCGGGATCTCTCCCTGCGGGCCCTTCAACTATGTGGGGTGACTCAGGCGCCCATGCTGCTGCCCAGGTCTGCTCCGATTCCGGCGGCGAGGTTCAGGAGGAACGCCGGCAGGATGAACGCGGTCTGCAGCAGGGTGTCGATGGCGGACGACCCGGTCGGCTCGTTCATCAGGCTGCCGAACTCGGCGCTGAGGGGGGCGGTGGCTTCGGCGATCGAACCGGTGAGGTTCATGGGGACTCCTTGGGGTAGCCGCCCCGAGCGGGCCCGGGGCGAGTGCCGGCGACCCGGATGGTCGCGCGTGCCAAATGATTCTGCACCTTCTGAGAGGAACATGTGCAACATTGGTCACGCCAGTGGCAGGGATCACTCCCGCCACACCGTGGGCATCACCGAGTCGCTGCGCGCGGTCATCACACTGGCGGTCATCACACTGCCGGAGTGGTCCGGCCCCGAGATGTCAGGGTCGGACCACTCCGCTATGCACACCCGTCTGGTCCCATGCCCGGGCTTCGCCCCGTGGATGAGTGTCTTCTCACCGCGGGCGGGCCCGCGTCCCGCCGCCGACCGGAGGTCAGATCCCGCCGCTGCCGGTGCTGCCTAGGTCGCCTCCCAGGCCGCCGATGAACATCAGGACGATGTTGTAGGCGAACGCCGGGGCGGTGGCAAGGGTGTCGATGAACGACGAGCCGGTGCCTTCGAAACTGCCGTAGACGACTTCGAACACCGAGTTTCCGGCTTCCAGTAGTGAACCGGTCAGATCCATGAGGGACTCCTTCATCTCCGCGTCCCCCGCCCGGGCGGGTGGCGCGACAAGAGCGACGGCCCGTGTGGTCAACGCTCAGCCCGGGACCGGGCATGTGAGGATCATCTCACCTTCTCCAGAAGGTGAGAACCCCCGAGGCCGGATCGTGACCGGGGCCGGACGGCGGGACGGCCGGACGGCGGGATGGCAGGGCGGGGGAGGCGGCACGGCCGGACCGGTCGCGGTCACCGATCCCGCGGGATGCGGTAGAAATGTGGGGTGAGCGAATCCAGCACCCAGCCCGTGTCCGCGTCCGACAGGTCCACCAGGCCGTTCGACATCGTCCTCTACGGTGCGACCGGGTTCACCGGCGGTCTGGTTGCCGACTATTTGCTGCGGAACCTCCCCGAGGGGGGTGCGTGGGCCGTGGCGGGTCGGTCGCGGGTCAAGCTCGATGCGCTCGTGGCGCGGCTCAGCGCCGAGATGCCGGACGTTCCGGCGCCCGGGGTCGTGGTGGCGGATACCGAGGGCCCGGAGTCGCTGGCGGACATGGCCCGCGCGGCCCGAGTCGTCATCACCACCGTCGGGCCGTACCTCGAGTACGGCGAGCCGCTCGTCGCCGCGTGCGCCGAGGCCGGGACCGACTACGTGGACCTGACTGGCGAGCCCGAGTTCGCCGACCGGATGTACCTCGAATACCACGACAAGGCCGTGGCCTCCGGCGCGCGGATCATCCACGCGTGCGGGTTCGACTCCATCCCCCACGACATGGGGGTGTTCTACACGATGAAGCAGGTCCCAGAGGGTGTGCCGGTGGCGGTCTACGGTGCGGTCCACGCCGACGCCCAGTTCTCCGGGGGCACCTTCCACTCGGCCATCGGCCAGTTCGCCCGACTCCGTGAGGCCGGTCGCACGGCGAAGGCGCGGCGCAAGAAGGAGGGCAGGGTCGAGGGGCGTTGGATCAAGTCGATCACGGGCAAACCGCACCACGACAGCGTCCTCGGCCGGTGGCTGGTGCCGCTGCCCACGATCGACCCGCAGATCGTGTTGCGGTCCGCGGCCGCGTTGGAGAGCTACGGCCCGGATTTCACGTACGCGCACTACGCCTCGGTCAAGTCGCCGTTGACCGCGACGGCGGGCATGGTCGGAGTCGGTGCGCTGACCGTGGGCGCCCAGATCGGCCCCATCAGGTCGCAATTGCTCAAGCGGATCGATCGCGGCGCCGGGCCCAGTGAGTCCCGCCGTGCGCGCTCGTCGTTCGATGTGACATTCGTGGCGTTGGCGGGCGGGCGCCGGGTGGTCACCCGGGTGTCCGGCGGCGACCCCGGGTACACCGAGACGGCCATGATGATCGCGGAGTCCGGCCTGTGCCTGGCCTTCGACGACCTTCCCGCGCTCTCGGGACAACTCACCACCGCCCAGGCGATGGGGGATGCGCTTCTCGAGCGTGTCCAGCGCGGCGGCCTGACCTTCGAGGTGCTGTCCACCTAGCCCCGGTTGGTAGCGGATTCGCGGGCCACCGCGGGCCGACTAGACTCGCCCCCGTGACGACTCACGTGGACTCCATCTCGCACGCCTCCGACACCCCCGAGCTGGCCCAGCCGTGGGCGGAACTCGGACTCAAGGAGGACGAGTACGCCCGCATCCGGGAGATCCTGGGCCGCCGCCCGACGGACGCCGAGCTGGCGATGTACTCCGTCATGTGGTCGGAGCACTGCTCCTACAAGTCGTCCAAGGTGCACCTGCGCTACTTCGGCGAGACGACCACGGACGAGATGCGCTCGTCCATGCTCGCCGGCATCGGTGAGAACGCCGGCGTCGTGGACATCGGCGGCGGCTGGGCCGTGACGTTCAAGGTGGAGTCCCACAACCACCCCTCGTACATCGAGCCCTACCAGGGCGCCGCGACCGGTGTCGGCGGGATCATCCGCGACATCATGGCGATGGGTGCGCGGCCGGTGGCCGTGATGGACCAGCTCCGCTTCGGCCCCGCCGACGCCGACGACACGCACCGCGTGCTCCCCGGCGTCGTGGCCGGGGTCGGCGGGTACGGCAACTGCCTGGGCCTGCCCAACATCGGTGGTGAGACGGTGTTCGACGAGTCGTACGCCGCCAATCCGCTGGTCAACGCCCTCGGTGCGGGCGTCATGCGCGTGGAGGACCTGCACCTGGCGTTCGCCTCCGGCACCGGCAACCGGATCATCCTGTTCGGTGCGCGCACCGGTCTCGACGGGATCGGTGGCGTGTCGGTGCTGGCGTCCGAGACCTTCGATGTGGACGAGGACGGAGCGCCGGTCAAGCCGCGCAAGCTCCCCAGCGTCCAGGTGGGCGACCCGTTCATGGAGAAGGTCCTCATCGAGTGCTGCCTCGAGCTGTACCGCGACGAGCTGGTCGTGGGCATCCAGGACCTCGGCGGTGCCGGCCTGGCGTGCGCCACCTCCGAGCTGGCCGCGGCCGGCGACGGCGGCATGCACATCGTGCTCGACAACGTCCCGCTGCGCGCGGAGGGCATGTCCGCCGCCGAGATCCTCTCCAGTGAGTCGCAGGAGCGCATGTGCGCCGTGGTGACGCCGGAGAACGTCGAGGCCTTCATGGAGGTGTGCCGCCGCTGGGACGTGTTGGCCGCCGACATCGGCGAGGTCACCGACGGCGACCGGCTCACCATCGAGTTCCGCGGTGAGACCGTGGTGGACGCCCCGCCCGAGTCGCTGGCCGACGAGGGGCCGGTCTACGAGCGCCCCCTCGAGCGGCCCTCCGACCAGGACGCCCTGCAGGCGGACACCACCGCGACCCTGGCCCGCCCGGCCACCGGCGACGAGTTGCGCCGGACCCTGGTGGACATGATCTCCAGCCCGGCCCTGTGCTCGCGCAAGTTCATCACCGAGCAGTACGACCGCTACGTCCGCGGCAACACGATCCTCGCGGAGAACGCCGACGGCGGTGTCCTGCGCATCGACGAGGAGTCCGGCCGCGGCATCGCGCTGTCGACCGACGCGTCGGGGCGCTACACCAAGCTCGACCCGTACACCGGTGCCCGGCTGGCCCTGGCGGAGGCGTACCGCAATGTCGCCGTCACCGGCGCCACCCCGGTCGCCGTGACCAATTGCCTCAACTTCGGCTCGCCCGAGGACCCGGGCGTGATGTGGCAGTTCCGCGAGGCCGTCCACGGACTGGCGGACGGTTGTGCCGAGCTCGGCATCCCCGTCACCGGCGGCAACGTCTCCTTCTACAACCAGACCGGGTCCACCCCGATCCTGCCGACGCCCGTCGTGGGCGTGCTCGGCGTGATCGACGACGTCGCCCGCCGCACGCCCACCGCGTTCGGTGACACCCCCGGCGAGAACGTCTACCTGCTCGGCGAGACCCGCGACGAGCTCGACGGGTCCATCTGGGCCCAGGTCGCCCACGAGCACCTCGGAGGCATGCCCCCGACGGTCGACCTGCGGTGGGAGGCCACACTCGCCCGGATCCTGGCCACGTGCTCCAAGGACGGCCTGATCACCGGCGCACACGACCTGTCGGAGGGCGGGCTCGCGCAGGCGCTCGTGGAGTCGGCCCTGGCCGGGGAGTGCGGCCTCCGGGTGGTGCTGCCCGCCGACGCGGACCCGTTCGTGTGGCTCTTCTCCGAGTCGGCCGGCCGCGTGATCGTGTCGGTCCCCCGGGGCGAGGAGATCCGCTTCCAGCAGATGCTCACCGCGCAGGACATCCCGCACACCCGGATCGCCGTCACCGACCCGGATTCGGGGACCTTCGAGGTCCAGGGGCAGTTCACCCTGACCACCGCGGAGCTGCGCGCCGCCCACGAGGGCACGCTGCCGGCACTGTTCGGCGTCGACCCGGTCTGAGACGGTCATCCTGAGACGGGCCGGCAGGGATCGGACCGGTCGGGCGCGACCCGATGCGTGATCTCCGCAGACGAGAGCGACTGCTCGCCGTCGTCCTGGCCGGCACGGCGGGGTTCGTCGACGCGGTCGGCTTCCTCGTGGTGGGTGGCTACTTCGTGTCGTTCATGAGCGGAAACTCCACGCGAATGGCCGTCGACCTGGTGCAGGGTGACCTCGGCGGCGCGGGGATCGCGGCCGTCGTCCTGGTCTCGTTCTTCCTCGGCGCGGTCGCCGGTGCGGTGGTCACCCGCCTCCGTCCCCGGGACGACCGCCCGGCCGTCCTGGCCCTGGTCGCCACCCTGCTGCTGGTGGCGCTCGCGGTGCACCGGCTCACGACCGCCACGGTCGTCGGGGCGCCGCTGTCGATGACGGTGGTCGCGGCGTCGATGGGTGCCATGAACTCGGTGTTCCACTCGCGGGGAGAGGTCTCGCTCGGGGTCACCTACATGACCGGTGCGGTGGTCAAGTCCGCCCACCGGCTGGTGGACGCGCTGGCCGGGGGGTCGTGGGCGCCCTATCGTCAGCAGGTCTCCCTGTGGGCTGCGCTCGCGCTCGGTGGGGTGGCGGGCGCGGTGCTCCAGGTGCGCCTCGGTGTGGCCGCGCTGGGCGTCGCGGCGGCGGTCGTGACCGGCGCTCTGCTCGTGACGGTCTGGGTGCGTGGTCGAGAGAACCGCGGGACCTGAGGGTCGGGGTCAGCCTCGTCGTCGTGCCCGGTGGTAGGTCTCGCGCGCGGCGAGGCCGTGGACCACCTCGTCGATCATGGGGCGGACGAACCGCGCCCGGTGGGCGGAGTCGGAGGCCGCCGCCGCGGCCAGGTTGAGGGCGGAGAACGCCGCGAGGGTCAGCGCGACGCGCACGAGGGTCACACTGACGGGCACGCCGGCCAACAGGCCACCCAGGTCCTCCGTCGGCCGCAGCGTCCACCGGGTCTCGGTGGCCTCCGGTATGGCTACCCAGCCCAGGAACACGAAGAACAGGAAGACCAGGCAGGCGAACAACGCGGCCTGGATGAGGGTGGCCAGCACCGGGACCAGCAGGATGTTGATCCGCTCGGACATGCGCAGCTCCCGGCCCGGCGCCCGCGCCTCAAGCTCGTCGTGGAGGTCGTCCCGGGTGGTGATGGCCACCAGCAGGACGGTGAGCAGACCCATGACGCCCACCACGGCGAAGGTCCGCGGCCAGGACAGCGCCACCATCACCTGCCAGATCTCCGCGCTGAAGAACAGGAAGAGCACGGCCAACATGAGGACCGGCAGGACCCGGGCCACCATGTGGCCCATGGTGCCGAGCTCGCGCCGGACCCGCCGCGCGGCCCAGCGCACCAGCGAACCCACACCGATGTAGGTACCCACCAGCACCCCCGCCAGGAGGAGCGAGGTGGTGGCCGGGCCGGGGCCGTCGTGGGCCTCGAAGGTGAGAGGTGCCGCCACGACGAGGGCGACCGCCGAGACGAGACCGACGACCGAGCCGGACACCCGGTCCAGGCGTCGCACCACGCGGGCCACCAGCCACCCGAGCAAGGGCGCGGCGGCGAACAAGCCGAGCGCCAGCAGGAGCAGCAGGATGATCGGATCTGTGATCCCGATGTCGTCCAGCTCCGGTGAATCCTCACCGACCCGCTCGAGCAGGGCCACCGCGTAATCGTTCGAGCGGTCCAACGCGGAGAGACCCGACGTGGCCACCGCGAGACCGGCGCTGACTCCGGCGGAGCGGATGAGTATCTCGCGAGACCGCGTGGACGGGACGATCATCAGCGGCAGTCCCAGCGACCGCAGGTACTCCTCGTGGACACCCCGGCTGCTGGCCGGGGTCGGATCGGGCGTGGGCACGAGGACATTCTGGCAGTCATCGCGGTCCGCACGGCCGGTACCGCCGACTATCGTCTAGCCATGTCCACCAGTGAGCGAGCGGTGCAGACGCCCGGCGCGGAGCGGTCCGCGCCGACCGCGCCCCCGGTTTACGCCCGCCTGCCGTCCAAGGTGCGGGACGACGACGTGCGGCCGGCGCTGCCCGGCCAGGTCGTCGACACCGTGTTCTTCACCCTGGCCACCCTCGCGGCCGGATGGCTCGGCTGGCGGCTGTTGGACGACGTGTGGCGCCACACCTGGTGGCATCTGTTCCTCCTGATCCCGTTCTGGGCACTGGTCGCCTATCTGGTCCTGCCCCGGCTGCAGACGCTGATCACCTCGGTGTACGTGCCGGGATACTTCATCGCGCGGACCCGGACGTCGGACGGGTTGCTGGGGGACCCGGTCAACCTGGCCGTCGACGGCACCGCCCGTCAGATCCACGAGACCATGACGGCCTGCGGGTGGGTGCTGGCCGACGACATCACGGTCCGGTCCTCCTGGGGCATCATCATGTCCTCGGTGCTCCGACGGTCCTATCCCTCCGCGCCGGTGAGCCCCCTGCGGCTCTTCGGACGCAGGCAGTGTCTGGCCTACCAGCAGGAGGTCGAGGGCAACGCCGCGCAACGGCACCACGTCCGGTTCTGGCGGTGCCCAGACGGGTGGCTGCTGCCCGGCGGCCACCGCGTGCAGTGGCTCGGGGCCGGCACCTACGACCGGGCCGTGGGGTTGTCGCTGTTCACCCTCCAGGTGACGCACAAGATCGACGCGGACATCGACGTGGAGCGCGACTACATCGTGGACTCGATCCGCTACCACGTCCCCGCCGCGGGTGTCCGGGTGCTCGAGAACTTCTCCGCCGGCTACCACTCCCGCAACGGCGGGGGTGACGCGATCCGCACCGACGGTGACCTACCGGTGGTGGACCTGAGGTCCGTACCGGTCCCCGAGGCGTCGGCGGCCGGGCTCCCGGCCGGGGTGGTGCGGGCCGCCCGCGGGTACGACGACCCCCAGGCGGAGGGCGGGCTGGCGTCGGGGGACGCCGACCGGCCGGCCGACGACGTCGCCCCCGATCCCGGGCATCTCCCCCGTCCGGCCGCGCTCACCGCCGGCTGCGGACTGGTCGCGGCGTCGGTCCTCGTCCTGCTGATCCTGGCGCTGCGGGACATCCTGGGGGACCAGGGCATGGAGGAGTTCGCGGGCCTGGACCGGTCCGAGGTGGTGCCCGCGATCATCGTGCTCGCGGTGTTCATCGGCGGCGTCTACGGCGCGATGGGCGTCCTGGCGCTGCTGACCTACCTGGGGTACGCCAGACCACGCGTGTGGTTGCTGACACTGACGGTGGTGAGCATCATCTCGACCGAGTCCGGCCGCGTCACCACGGATGCCGAACTGGGTACCGTCCTCGGCGGCTACCTCGCCCTGGCGGTGAACGTGCTGATCCTGCTGTTGCTCACCAGCCAGGCCACGCGGACGTGGAGCCGCAGGACCGCCCAGGAACGGCGGCGGACGCGGCGTTCCCGGCGTCGGGGGCTCCCGCCCGCGGGATCGGAGCCGGAGCCCGATCCGGTTCCCCCGGCCGCGGGTGACCGGACATGAGGCGCGTCCCCGACGGTGCGGCGGTCCGCGCC
>NZ_JAALDZ010000006.1:0-11136 GCF_014145125.1 Dietzia sp. CQ4
CAGCCGCCTCCGGCGATGGACTCGCGCGTGCGCCGCGGCTCGCGCGAGCGTTCATCCCCAGGGGCGGCGGCGTTCTGGCCGGGCAGGCGCGGGAGCGGATGCCGCAGCTCCGGTGCGGATGCCGCAGCGCGGGAGCGGATGCCGCAGCTCGGGGGCGGAGGCCTCAGGCGTCGATGGTCTCCGACTTCCCCGACCGGGCCAGCGCGGCGAGCTGGCGGGTCGTCGCACCCGGCAGGTACGCCCGGCCGATCGCCACCCCGATCCGCGGCAGGTCGGCCTCGTCGCGGAAGCACAGGTACACGGGCTCGATCCGCGGATTGAACTTGGCTTTGAACTGGTGGAGCGAACGGAACCCGTAGTACGGCTCGAGCGCCTGACCGAGCAGGTCCAGACCCCTGTCGAGGGTGGCCACCTCGTCGTCGTCGCCACTCCGCGCCAACGGGGCACCGGACAACGAGACGAAATCGGCCCCCTCGTCCTTGAACTCGAGCGCGGACCGGGCGATGAGGAACTCGATCATGTTGTTCGCGCCGGGCCCGTTGCGCTTGCGCATCACGTCCAGTGTCCAGCCCCGCACGCCGCCCTCGGCTCCGCCGCGGTAGACGGGCAGCCAGGAGAGCGCGGCCTGGACCACCCCGCCCGAGTCCACGGCCAGGGCGATGCGGACGTCGTCGTCGAGAGCCTCCTCGACCGTGCCGAGGGTGAAGCCCATCTCGGGCAGTTCCTTGTCCCCGACCCACTGCTCGGAGATCTGGCGGACCTGCCCCAGGATCGCGGACGGCTGCTCCCGAAGCAGGCCCGAGACGAAACTCGTGCCGTTCTTCTCCGCCTTGTTCATGGCGCTGCGGATCTTCTGCCACTTCTTGCCGCCGAACGCCAGATCGGGCAGGTCCATGATGGTGTCCTCGGCGATCTGCAGCGCCCGCCAGCCGTGCGCGCGCATGGTGTCGGCGGTCTCGGCCGACACCGAGAACAGGCACGGCACCGCGGCCTGCGCCTCGGCGAAGTCCACGAACTCGGTCAGCAGCCGGGCGCGGTCGGCGGGTGCGGCCACCGGATCCGCCAGCGCGATGACGGTGCCGACGTGCAGGCGGTAACCCACCACGCCGGCGGCCGGCGCGCTCGTGTCGACGGCGTCCGGTTCCCCGTCGGGGCCCCCACCGGCCCGTGCTCCGGGCCCGAAGAAGTAGTTCATCGGCTGCCACGTGATCATCCACGACATGGTGCTGCCGCCATGCCTGCGGATGAGCGCGCGGACGCGGTCGATCACCTCGTCCGAGTGGACCGAGGAGCCGGTGACCCGTCGCCGGATCCGGACCCCGAACGCGCCCCGGCCGGCGATGAGCAGGACGGCCTCGCCCGTCCACAGCAGGCCCGTACCCGCGGTGACGGCACCGAGGCTCTCGAAATCCGCGGTCACGACCAGGACGGTGACGACGAGGGTCGCCACCGCCGTGAGGAGCGCGTACACGAGGGCGACGAGCCACGCCACCCGGTAGCCGCGGCGGAGCAGCTCGGCGGTCACCGCGGCGACCAGGACGGACAGGAGCATGCCGGCCAGGTTCACGTCGTCGGCCTCGGTCGGGCCGAGGGGGCCCTCCGCGGGGACGAAGTAGACCACCACGTGCACCGCGGCGAGGAACCACATCCCGGCCGAGACGACCAGCCTGGTCTCGCGCCGCGTGCGGGGCCGCAGTCCCCGCTCGGTGCGGGAGAAGAACCGCTCGCCCACCAGCAGGAACACCGCGAAGGCGATGAGGTGCGTGAGGTCGGACAGGCGCCCGAGGAACAGGAACGACACGATCACATAGCCGTAGAGCAGGGCCCGTGCGCGCAGTCGCCACGGTGACACCAGCGTGGCCGTGGTGGCGGCCAGCACGGCGATCACCGCGGTCGAGCACCCCACGTCGAGCACCACGGACAGCTCGGTGGCCCACTCCCAGCCCACCGCGTCACCGGGGACGAGGACGCCGAACGCCCCCAGCACGCCGATCAGCTGGCCACCGATCGCGACCAGGGCCGTCCGCGCCGACCCCAGTCGCCACTCGCCCACCCCGATCCCCACCGCCACCAGCACGAGGAGCGACACGTGCTGGAGAGGGGTCATCCCGAACCACGGGCCGGCGAACACGGTCCACCAGCGGCCGCCCTCGAGCGCGGGGACGCCGTAGGCCACGCCCTCGAACCACGGGGCGTCAGGGGCGGAACGCCACAGCGTCTCGAACACCACCCCGGTCACGAGCAGTGCCGCCAGCACGATCGCGGTGACCGGGAGTCGGCGGGCGGCGCGTGCGACCGCACCGGTCACGGTGGCGAGCGGGGACGGCTCGCCGGGGTCGTCGGTCTTCTCGGTGATCTGATCGGTGCTCATGGTGCTCCCGTGGGCGGCGCGCGTGCTGGAACCGCCGGGGTCGGAGAGGCGACGCCGGTGGTGGACGGGTCAATTATGCGCTCGGCCGGGGGCGTAGGTAAGGGAATGCTCAGCTTCGTGACCGGCGCCTCGTCACGGTGTGCTCGGCGCGCGACGCCCGGGCGGTGCGTGCTCCGGCACCGCCGGCGAGTCCCGCGACCAGCGCGCCCACGAGCAGGCCGCCGACGGCCCACCAGGTTCCCTCGGCGATCTCGTCCGGTGGCCCGGGCCGTCCTCGTGGACGGGGTCGGCCTTCCGGGGAACCCTGTCCATGTCGGGGCGATCGTCCGCAGGGAGCACCACCGCATCATCCGAGCCCCACGGAATGCCTTGACGAACCCCGCCGGACAGGCGAGGGTCGTCTTCGACCGCCGTGTAATGCCGGTTGCGAGAACAGGAGTGGGGGGCTGATGTCGAGCGAGGCCCTTCGCGGCTCCAAGCCCAAACCCGACCCCGGCCCCGGCTTCGCCGCATTTTCCCCGCGTCACCCGGCCTCGGGGGTCCCCCCGCGTGCACGAGTGATGGACATGCTCTCGGGACCTGACCGCCTGGTGGTGGTCCACGGCCCCCGGTTCTCGGGCAAGACCACCCTGCTGGCGCAGTGGCTGTCCGACGGCTCCTCATCCGGTGGATCCACGGTCGGGATCATCGACCCCGCCCCGGACCTCACCGGGGATCGCTACTGGCAGTCGGTCGTGACCTCACTCCGATCGGCGCAGGGCCCCGTCGGCCGCGCGGTCCCGGAGGCCGGGTCGGCCGGTGGTCCCGTCGAGCCGTCGGGTGATCCCTACCAGGAGGTGAGGGACCTGGTCCGATGCTGGCCCGGCCCCCTCACCGTGATTCTCGACGACCTCCACCTCTCCGGTGATCCGGAGGGGCACGTCCGCGATCTCCTCCTGCAGGCGCCACCGGACGGAATCCGTGTCCTCGCCACCACGCGCACCGCGATCCAGTGGCACCGATCGCCCGGAATGCCCGCGGACAGGGTGCTCGTGACCCCGGCGGACCTCATGCTCACGGATACCGAGCTCGCCGCCGCGCTCGAGTTCGCGGGCGTCCGCACTCTCAACCGGATCCCGCTGGGGTCGCTCGCCGCCGAGACCGGACGGCTCGCCGGTCTCGTGGAAGCCGCCCTGACCGCGCTGTCGGGCAACGCCTCGACCCGAGGGGACCCGATCGACCGGATCCGCGCCGGGATCGACCGCGTCCTCCTCCGGGTCCTGGCCGGTGATCCCGCGCTGGCCGGCCGCCGCGAGGAGATCTTCCGGACAGCGGTGGCCACGCCGCTGACGCCGGCGGCTGCCACGGTCGCGATCGACGGGGTCGCCGAGGGGCCGGCCGTGAGGCCGGGCGCGATGGCCGACCGGCTCGCCGCGGTGGAACAGCTCGGCCTCGTCGTCCGGGATACCGAGGAATCCGAGCCCACCTGGGCCTACCCGGATCCGGTCAGGGCATCGATCCTCCGTCTGGCGGCGACCGAGATCCCGGACGATCTCCGCGAGACCCGGCTCGCGCTGGCGAACCACTGGCTCCGGCACGGCGACCCGCACGCCGCGTTCGTCCTCGCGATCGACGCCGAGCACTGGGACCGCGTACGCGAGATCCTGCGCGAGCACTGGAAGACCCTCTACACGACGAACTTCCTGCAGATGGACGGGGATCTCAGGCGCATACCCGCCGACGTCCTGGAGAGCGAACCACTGTTCGCCACGTTGCGGAGGATGCACGGTCAGTTCTCCGCACCGAAGGACAGTCCGGCGCCGGCACCCGACATCGCGACGTTCTCCGACCAGTTGGACGAGTCCGACGATGCCGCGCGGCTGATGCGGATGCTCTCGCTGCGCATGGACGGCCGCTTCGAGGCGGCCGCATCGGAGCACAGCCGACTCAGCCGGATACCGGTCCCCGATGTCGAAACGTCGACCCGGGCGGAACGGGACGGCCCCGCGTTCGTCTTCCTCCACCTGGGCCTGACCCTGCTCCTGGTCGGTCGGTTCGACGACGCCACACGGATGTTCCGCCGGGCCCACCGGCTCGGAACCGGCACCTTCATCGAGCGGGACGCGGCCGGCAAGCTCACCTTGACGCACGCCCTCCTGGGGCACCCGGCGGACGCCGGTACCTGGTGGGATGCAGAACGGCAGCACCCGCAACTGCCGCGCGACTCGGAGCTCGTGGTCCGGCCCGCCGGGATGATCGGGGCGGCGCTGTCCCGACTCGACCGCCTGGATACCGAGTCTGCCATCGGTCTGATCACCGACCTGGGAGCCCCGGCGGACCGCGAGGAGCTGTGGGGTCTCGCGCTCTACGTGTACGGCCAGATCGCCCTGAGCACCGGCACCGCCGCCGACGGGCTCAGGTACGTCGAACACCATATGGCGCGGTTCCCGGGGTTGTGTGGACATGGCGCGGTGGTGGGGCCACTACTCGACGCGGTCCGTGCGGACCTCCACCTGGCGCTGGGTGGGTCGGACGCGGCCACCGAGCTGGTCGGTGCCTCGTCCCATCCGCTCACCGCGCCGGCCCGGGCCCGCATCAGGGTGTACGAGGGCGATCACGAGGGGGCGTTGGAGATCGTCAGGCGCCATCACGGGGATCTCCGCGTGACCCAGCGGGACTCCGTCGAGCTGTCCCTGGTCGGCGCCACCGCGTCGCTCGGACTCTCCGCGCGGGAGGAGGCGGTGCGGTACCTGGAGCGCGCCGTCACCACGTCCGCGCTCACCGGACTGGTCCGCCCGTTCACCACGCTGCCCCGCGAGACGATCGCGAAGCTGGCGAGGTTGGGCCCTGAACTCCCGGTGTCCGCCCACCGGACCGGCTCCGACGCCCCCTCGTCGCCGCATACGGCGACCGAGGTCACCGAGCGCGAGCACGCGATCCTCCGAAGTCTCGAGACCGGTGAGTCCATCTCCGCGATCGCCGACCGGCACTTCGTCAGCGTGAACACGGTCAAGTCGCAACTCCGGTCCGTGTACCGCAAGCTCGGCGCCCGGTCCCGGGGCGCAGCGGTCGAGGAGGCCCGGAGGCTCGGTCTGCTCTGAGCGCCCGACCGCGGCCATCCGCGAGAAGCAGGTTGCTCGTTCAACTCCGATTCCGGGCGGGGTCGGGGCGTGGAGAAGCCTTTGCAATCGGCTTCGAGCTGGCGATTCACGTGCCATTTCACCCAGGTGAATTGGCGTGCGCGGCGGCCGTATCGCGGCCTAGGTGAACTAGCGTTCACGAGATCGCAGTCGCCGCGACCCTAGGAGAGAAAGTGATCGGTACCCCGCCGAGCGTGATCGTCGACGAGAACGGAGCCAGACCGCCCCGGGTGGTGGACCCGGTGGGGACGCGGCTCGTCCTGCTCTCCGGTCTCTCCGTGTCATGACCGGGCGCGAGTGGGACGACTACGTCGAATGGTCCGGCCTGGACGAAGGGCGACTGGACGAGATCATGCGCGACCGCGGCCGCACCGTCGACCGCGGTTCGGGTGCCGGGCCGGATCCGGTCGCGCGGGCGCGATGGTTCCCCCGGAGGTGCCGGGTGTCAACGGCGGCGGGAGCCCGCCATCGCGGGGCCGGAGAACAACGCGATTCCTAGGACGAATCCGAAGTTGTACCAGTTGCCGTTGTTGCCCACCTCGTAGATGGTCACGGTGTCGGTGAACAGGGAGATGATGAAGGTCACCGGGAGGATGAGCCCGTGCCAGAGCCCCCACCAGAAACCGAGGCCCTCCGGGGAGACGTCGACGTTGGGTCCCGCGGCGCACGCGCCGAGGGTCAGGACGACGACGAGGAGGACACCGGCGGCGAGCCCCGCCCGTCCCCGGGTGGTCATCTCCGCCGCCCCCGCACGAAGTAGAGGGCGGGTCCGATGAAGTTGACCGCGATGATGGCAGCCCACCTGGCCTTGCTTCCACGCACCTGTTCGGCGGGCCGGAACGCCAGATCGGTCCACGCCGTGACCGCCAGCGACACCTGCACGGACATCAGTGTCAGGATCGTGGCCTTCTGACCATCGGACAGCTCGCTCCACGACTTCTTCCGCATGGGTCCTCCTGGGGTCGGTCCGGAAGTGGGGTTTCCTTAATCCTAGTGTCCGACGTGAGGGCGATGGCCGGGTTGCGGCCACGGGGCTGACGAGTCGAGGGCCTATTCGCGCGCGGGTTCCTCGGCGCCGGACTTCTCCTTCTCCCACTCCGCCCGGTCCCTCATCTCCCTGGGCCGGAAGTAGAACAATCCGGAAAGCACGGCCACGAGAAAGACCGCCAGCATCACGAAGAACAGCGGCCACACTCCGGTGAGGAAGATGATCGGCACGGCCATGGCCGTGATGAGTCCACCGCCGAAGAACGGCTCGAAGACCAGCTGCTTGTATCCGAACGCCTCGAAGGCGGGGCTCTCGGCCTGCGGGTCGACCACGCGCATCAGGATGAGGCCCGTCGCGGTGACGCCCATGGACTGTCCGAAGTCCCCGATGCCGCGCTCGAACCAGTAGCGACCGATGATCCGCGGGGCCAGCAGGAGGAAGACGGCGACGTTGAACACGATTCCCGCGACCGCGAGGATGACGAAGACGCCGATGTTCTCGCCGATGGCCTGCAGGGACAGTGTGGCGATGGCGGCGACGATGAGGAAGTCGAGCGCCCAGCCCTGGATCCGCAGCATGATCTGGGCGTCGATCACGTGGGCGAACCCGGCCTTGGTGGCGACGTACTGCACGATCACGCCGCCGAGGAGGGCGATGGGGAAGAGGGGGACGTAGGCGAAGATCTCCAACGGGGTGTTCTCGTCGAGCATGACCGACGCGTAGGTCGCCTGCTCGATCCAGCGCAGACCCTCCAGGATCGCGAGCCCCACGAGGATCGCCACCGTGACGATCGCGATGTGCAGCGAGAGCGGCTCGACGGAGGACGGGCGGGAGGTCATCTTGCCGGCGGAGTAGTACTCGTCCTCGCGGAAGAGGCCCTTCTGCTCCTCGATGGACATCTTGGCGCTCCCGGTGATGATCTCCGTCTTCCCGGTGCGCACGGCCCAGTTGATCAACGCGATGCCGATCACGATCCCGCCCACGATGCCCACGGTGGCCAATCCGACGGCGAGGTCGGCGCCCTCGCCGAAGCCCAGCTCGTCGAAGACCGGGCGCATGCCGGCGGCGGTGCCGTGGCCGCCCTCGAACCCGATCTCGATGAGCGCGCCGGTCATCGGCGCGGCCGCCAGGGTCGGCACCAGGATGAGGGCCGCGAGGAGCAGACCCACGACGTACTGCCCGGAGGCGAGGGACACGCCGAGCGAGAGCTGGGGGCCCACCAGCTTCACGGCCCGCTTCGCGGTCGGCAGCTTCTGTCCGAGGAACATGGTGGCGAAGATGACGCTGATGAGGAGCCCCGGCAACGAGGACCACACCTCGACCATCGGCTCGGTGAACAGGCCGTTCTCTCCCCACGGCCCCCCGAACCGGCCCAGCACCTCTGGTCCCAACAGGAGCAGCAGGGCCCCGGCGACGATCGAGCTGGGCAGGAACAGTGACTGGACTATCCCCACCTTGACGCGGATGATCTTCCCGATCAGCAGCGCCAACCCGAGTATGAGTAGCGCGAAGCCCACCGCATTGGCCGTCATGGTGCAACCTCGGTTCCGGTCGGTGACGCATGGCGTGGACGTCGACTCGTCGCTCTACATCTGCCGATCGACGGGTCGAGTCCCCGATTGTCTGGAATGTACGCCCTGTTCTCGCCGGAGAGAACCTGATCGGCTGATCGGTAACCGTGCCGTCACTTCGTCCGCCGTGGGCGCCGCGGATCGGTCATCATCGAACGGTGACGGAAAAACGGTGGGCGGAACTGACGGAATGGCCGTTGATCGGGGCAGCCCTGGCCTTCCTCATCGCCTACGCGGTCTCGGTCCTGGTGAACCCGGTCGGCGCGGGGGGCGTTGCCACCGAGGTCGTGATCGTGGGGACCTGGGTTCTCTTCGCGGTGGACTTCGTGGTGCGCCTGGTGTTGGCGAAGCCACGGGGCCGGTGGCTGTTCACGCACTGGTACGAGGTGGTGGTGATCGCGCTGCCGATGCTCCGGCCACTGCGCCTTCTCCGCCTGGTGATGCTGCTGAGCGTCATGCACCGCTCGGCGGGGACGGCCGTGCGCGGCCAGGTCATCGCATACGCCGCGGGGTCGACGTCGGTCCTGCTCGTCGTGTCGTCCCTGGCGATGCTGGACGCCGAGCGCGGGGCGCCGGGCTCATCGATCGAGACCTACGGTGAGGCGCTGTGGTGGTCGGTGGTCACGGTCACCACCGTCGGGTACGGCGATATCGCACCGGTGACCCCGATGGGCCGGGTGATCGCGGCTGGTCTGATGCTCGCGGGGATCGCCCTGCTGGGTGTCGTCACGGCCACTCTCGCCTCGTGGATCGTGGACCGGGTCAGCGAGGTGGACGAGGCCAACCAGGCGGCCACGCAAGCTCAGGTCAGCCGGCTGTCGGCGGACATCGCGGCATTGCGCGCGGATCTCGGGCGTCTCGGTGCCGACGCGGAGAACCTACGCGGCCGGCCGGGGCACCCCGCGACGGAGACGTACCGTTGACGGCATGACTTCCCAGGAGCGGCCCGGCGTACGGCTCACCGATGGCTTCGCCCGCGACTTCCCCGATCTCGGGGTGCAATGGAAGGCGGCCGAGGCGCCGACGCCGCGCCTGCTCGCCCTCAACGAGCCGCTGGCCGCCGAGCTGGGCATCGACCCGGCCTACCTCCGGGGAGACGAGGGCCTGGGCCTGCTGACCGGAACCCACGTCCCCTCCGGCGCCACCCCGGTCGCGCAGGCGTACGCGGGACACCAGTTCGGTGGCTACTCCCCGCGACTGGGCGACGGACGGGCCCTGTTGATGGGCGAGCTACCGGACGGTCGCGACCTGCACCTCAAGGGCTCCGGCCGCACGCCGTTCGCCCGTGGTGGCGACGGTCTGGCAGCGGTCGGGCCGATGCTCCGGGAGTACCTCATCAGCGAGGCCATGCACGCTCTGGGTGTGCCCACCACGCGGGCGCTGGCGGTGGTCGGAACCGGGGCGGCCGTGTACCGCGAGCAACCGTTGCCGGGCGCCGTGCTCGCCCGTGTGGCGGCCAGCCACCTGCGGGTGGGCACCTTCCAGTTCGCCCGCTCCACCGGCGACGTCGAGCTGGTGCGCAGACTCGCCGACCACGCCATCGCGCGCCACTACCCGCAGGCGGCCGACGCGGAGAACCCGTACCTCGCGCTGTTCGCCGCCGTCCTCGACGCCCAGGCCTCCCTGGTGGCGCAGTGGATGCTGCTGGGGTTCATCCACGGGGTCATGAACACGGACAACACCACGATCTCCGGCGAGACCATCGACTACGGCCCGTGTGCGTTCATGGAGCAGTTCGACCCCGCCACGGTGTTCAGCTCGATCGACACCCAGGGCCGTTACGCCTACGGCAACCAGCCGCCCATCCTGCAGTGGAACCTGGCGAGGTTCGCCGAGACCCTGATCCCGTTGGTCGACGACGACGAGAACGCGGCCGTCGAGGCGCTGACAGCCTCACTGGGGACGTTCCCCGCCCGCTACCAGGAGGCCTGGACCGCGGGGATGCGCACCAAGCTGGGACTTCCCGCTGCGCTGGGCCGACCGGGCGGTTCGGGCGAGGCGGCCGGGTCGGGCGACGACGCCGGGTCGGAGGCGGCCGAGCCGCTACTGGAGGAACTCTCGCGGCTGCTCACCGCGACCCGCGTCGACTACACGTCGTTCTTCCGCGCGCTCATCCCGGCCGCGGCGGGCGACACCTCGCCGGTACGCGGGCTGGTGGGGGAACTGGCCGACGGGTGGCTGGCGAGGTGGCGTGCTCTGGGTCCCTCGGTCGAGGTGATGGAGACCGCCAATCCCGTGTACATCCCGCGTAACCACCTGGTGGAGGAGGCCCTGGACGCGGCCACGGCGGGAGACCTCGGGCCGTTCACCGAACTCCTCGTCGTCGTCACCGATCCCTACACCGAACGTCCCGGACTGGAGCGGTACGCCAGTCCGGCCCCGCCCGACGCCTCCCCCCACGTCACGTTCTGCGGCACCTAGGGGAGACGTCCGGGGGCCGCCCCGCCGCCGGCATGTGAGTGCGCTGGAGGTCGTGGCCGGTCCGGCCGCGGAGTATCCCGGCCCGGGACCACGCCAGGGGTGTCCGGGACGACGCCCGGGCTGGTCGGAGAGTCGGCGACCGACCGGCCGCCGCTGCCGGACTTCGACGTGAGCAGGACCGCCACGATCCCCAGCCCCATCGCGATGACCTGTGGTGCCCCGATACGGTCCCCGAGCATCGCCCACGCCCAGATCGCCGATACCGGAGGGGTGAGGTAGAGCAGCATGCTCGTGCGCGTGGCGCCGAGGGTGCGCAGGGCGAGGATGTACGCCCCGTAACCCCCGAGCCCGGCCGGGACCACCAGCCACGCGAGCGAACCCGCCAACCGGGCCGTCGGGTCGATCGCGATGCCGGTGGTGAGGACCGCGACGGTGACGAAGACGATCGCCGCAGTGCACACCTGGACCGTCAGGGCGGTCACCAGGTGAACCCGTGGCGCCCAGCGTCGCTCGAGCAGCGCCGAGCAGGTCAGGCCCAGCAGGCTGATCATCGGTAGGGCCATCGCCGGGCCCAGATCACCGACCCCGCCCACGCAGAGCGCGACCGCGCCGAGTCCGAGGGCGAGCGAGTGCCGACTAGTGAGGTGAACGGGGCCGGGAAGGGCG
>NZ_JAALDZ010000070.1:0-4520 GCF_014145125.1 Dietzia sp. CQ4
ACGATCTCGGCCACCGAGTTACACCACTCTATGGGGCACTACTGGAGAAGGACGTTGCGGATCTGCACTCGCTGCTAGAGATAAGAGAGGCTCATCCAGAAGTGCCCTGGAAATTGGCCGACAGCGGCCTGATCGGCTTCAAGCGAGACGCGGCGCGGATCCTCCATGAGCTCGCCGAGAGAGTCGTCCGCAAGAACGCTGGGTTCCCAGTGCCCGCACACCTCGATCGGAAACGCATGGCTGGACTGGTCCTTCGGCATGTCTCGCAGCCGAGGCCAAGGTAGGCCCCCACTGGGTGTACCCCAGAGTGACGGTGGGCTGACCTTCCGGAAGAACCGGTCGGGGCGCGGTCACTGTGCACCACACGGGGGAGTACTCAGTCCGTCGGAATTGCGCCTTAGAGCGGCCGACGTTGCCACTAAGCGAAGACGTCACTCCAGCACATGGCCCCGGGCAACCAAGGCCCGGCGGGCAGCCGCCAGTTCGTTCTGCTCGAACTGCTCGTTCGCGTACGCGATGGCATCGTCGAACAGTCTGGTGAATTCGACGCGATTCGCTTGCTCGTCGAATCTGAACTCTACGGTTTGGTCGTACTGGCTACGGCCGCCGGCTGACCGGAGTCCAGCCTCCGTGAGGGGCTTTAGAAAGTGCTCCTCCCAAAACGGCGGCGCTTTGGGCGAGAACGTCACGGACACCTCGCCCTCGTCTGACTTAAGCGACCCGTCGGCGTGTTGGACGGGTACCACGGTCACGTCGCTGGTGCGCTCGATGCGCTGCCAATTGCGGGCGTCCCGCGCTCCGAGTACTTCCAGAAACTGCTCGTCAGTCTGCAGCGGTGGAAGGTTCTTGGTGAAGCGAGCGCCTAGGCGCCAGCTCTCGACGGCAGACATGAGACTGATCTGCTGGGGTGGCTGGAACCGGTCTGGTGGTCGCACTTGAACGGCCTCAGTCGTCGTGACTCGCTCAATTGTGCCGCCGAGTTGTTGGGACCATCGCCGGCCATTGGCGTCGGTGTACCTAACCTCAAATTCGATTTCGCTCGCATCCCGAGTGTGGACTGTCACAAGGGTGAACCACACCTCGTCCTCATTATGGTCCCGATACGGGGTCAACTGCTCGGCAGTCGGAATGTGCTCGTGGAGCCGGTTTTCTTGCGCGACTAGCTCCGCGGTCCGGCGCTCCAGACTGTTGTCAGGCCCGTAGGGCGAGTCGACGTACGGAACCGTCACGTCGAAAAACAGGTCCTTGCTGCGGTTCTCGATTCGGAACGTTGGCAGCGAAGGGAGCGAGCGCCCGTCCTCCACCTTGTAGATGCTCAAGAGGCGAGCTTGCGCCATATCGTTGTCCTCACGGATCTCGGCTGCCTCACGGCGGTCGAAACGAGCGTGGGCGCTGGCGACGGAAATGCTGAAAGCTGCGATCAGGAAGGCAGCGGCAGCGGCCAGTCCGCCACCCCACGTGCCCCATGCCACGAACCAGTTCGAGGTGATGTCTTGAGGTGACTGCGAGGCCTTTACCAGGGTCGTTGCCACGAAGGCCAGAACGAACGAGGCGACTGCAACGCACGCACTAACGAGGACATTTTTGAAACGGCGTTCTTCCGGTAGTCGCCCCTTGATGTCATCAGATTCCATTGCCACCCCGTACGAGCCTTCATCCTGGTCATGGCGAAGTATGCCGGACCTTCCGTAGCGCGGACGAACTTGTCTACCGTGCTGTCCGTCCCCGGTGAAACTACGTCTTCAACAGGCCGAGTGCCGCCGCCGCGATCGCGGCCGGCCGGACTGCCAACGGCCGAATCGATTGGCTCGTCAAGGGGCACCGCACCGCCTACAGCCAGTGGGAGACCCAGGGCATCGACGAAGTCATGACCTCGGAGGACGAACCGGACGATCCATAGGGGAACAACTCCCCGACCCGATCAGGAACGGCCTGTTCTGTGCGCCGATAATGTCGTTTCTGTCGTTACTGCTGGTCAGAACCAAATGCACCTGTGGTCGCTGTTAGCGTCTCGACAGGTGTGGCCGGTGCTCGCTAGCAGGGCCCGGGGCGGTCCTGGTCGACGCTTTCGGCCCCGATGGTGTTGAGCCGGGGTTTGGGCGAGAGCCGAAGGACCCGGGTACCTAACAAACCTGTCGCTTGGCTGACCCCAGTGCGTTCCTTCCCCTGGCCAGGTATTCGTATTACGATTGTGTTCATGGAGCGGAAGATTCAGGGCCACAACGTTTCCGAGGAGCAGATCGCCCAGTGGGTCGATGAAGCCGAAACTGGCTACGACCCCGAGTGGTTGGGCAAGCGCCTTGGCCGCCCGGCGCGAGCCGAACACGCAGCGAAGGTCGTGCCGGTCCGCCTTACTGACGCCGAGCTTGGGGCCGTCATGGCTCGTGCTGAACGCGAGCACCTCAACCGGTCCGAGGCGATCCGTCAGGCGCTGGCCCAGTGGGCCGCCGCCTCGTGATCATCCGGCAATCCGCTCGCAAGCACGGCCTCAGCGACAACGACATCCTCGCCGCGCTGGCCACTCCCCTCCTGGCCGGACCACTCGACGACGACCACCCCCAACGGGTCCTCACGCTTGGATTCGACTCCCAGGCCCGAGTGCTGGAATTGGTCGCTCTGCATTACGACGACGGCAGTACCGAAGTCATTCACGCAATGAAGGCGCGCCGCACCTACCTCGACCTACTTGACTGAAGCCGATTGCGACCGCACTCCACTGGGCCTGTTGGCCTTGGCACCGTACGCTAGTTACTTCGCAATAGCTAGCGTCGCAGTCATAGCTTTGCTATCACTGATAGCCTGTAAAGCACAGTTAGTCTTCTTAGCTAGCGTTGTTGCCACAGCTGTGCTAGACACGCAAGGTAGTCTTACTATTCGAGCTAGGTTCGCTAGAGCTGTCGTCACAGCTAGCTTCGCCCGGCTACCTTCGTGGAGAGGAATGGACATTGACTCGAAAACTGGCTCTCTGCAACCAGAAGGGCGGCGTCGGCAAAACTGCTACAACGCTGGGCTTGGCCAGTGCGCTAAGCCATCAAGGACGCAACGTTCTAGTGGTGGACGTCGATCCTCAGGGCAACTCCACGACGGGCCTCGGTGTCGAATTGACGGAGACCATGATGACGACATTCGACCTCATGAACCGAACGGTCCCGGGGTCGGCAGCCGACGCAGTCATCGCAACTCCATGGGACAAAGTGGATCTCATCCCATCCAACGAAGCGCTGGCGAACATCGAATCTGACGGCGCCAATGACCTCATCTTCCGCCTCGACATCGCATTCGAGGGGCTCGACCTGTCCGCCTACGACGCGGTCCTATTTGACTGCCCACCATCTCTGGGGAAGCTCCTCTTCGCCGTGCTTTGCGCAGCAGACGGAGTCATCGCTGTCACTGAGCCGACCATTGACAGTGTCCGCGGGATTGAAAACCTGCAAGAGACTATCCGTAACGTCCAGAGGCGACCCAACCCGCACCTCGTGCTCGAAAAGCTCGTCCTGAGCCGCAAGAGAACAACCGGCGAACACCAATTCCGCGAGCGTGAACTTCGCGACACGTACGGGGACTTGGTGGCTAAGACCTCAATCCCGGAGCTAACCGCACGCCAGGACGCACATAGCTCGCACACACCGATCCATAGCTTCACCGGCGGAAAGGCCCTAGCCCTCCAGGTCGCGTATACAGATCTGCTAGCAGAGCTAGCGCTTGGCCCCAAAGGAGCTGCAGCATGAGCATCGAACGTGAACCCGCAATCCGTCGAGCTGTGCATCCTGCAGCAGACCTGCCTGAGAGGCCTTCACGAACTAAGCCACCAGCTATTCCCACGCCCCCGGCTTCCGCGCCAGGCGGCTCAGCTGAAGAAGAGCGACTGACAGAGCAGCACAACGTACGGCTTCGCCCGTCCACTAAAGCGCGTCTATTACGTGCAGTAGACAAGCTCCGCTACGAAACTGGCGACCGCACCATCAGCATTGCTTCTATCACCGACAAGGCCATCGTCGAGTACTTGGAGTCAAAGGGGTGTTGAGCCAGCTGATTGGGGAGTGACCCGACCTCCAAGGCGCGTCGGTCCTCGAGGGCGCCGCTCGCGGCATGTTTGACGCCTTGCGCGTGTCGCGCGCATTTTTGACGTCAGGCATGCCATTTTTGACGTCATGGCGACCACACGATCTGGGCCTGGGAGACCAGCGCTAGGGGAGCGGACACGAATGACAGTCCGCGTACCTTCAGATGTCTACGACGCGCTTCGACGTGAAGCGGCAGCCCGTGGCATCTCAATGAACCAGTACGTAGCCGAGGTCGCAGCGGCACACCTCGGCATGTCTGAAGCCGTGTCGAGCTACGACGACCAGGAGGCGATTCCCGCGTGAAGTAGCCAGCTGCCTGACTGAAAACTGAACACTCCATGCAGCACCTGAAATGACTGATACCGGCCCACTGGCGAGTGGGCCGGTATCGAAAGTCAAGAGTCTGAGTTGGCGCTCAAACTCGGTGTTGCTCACCAATTAGGAGAGCTGTGCTTC
>NZ_JAALDZ010000071.1:0-16452 GCF_014145125.1 Dietzia sp. CQ4
GGCCCCGACACCCTCCCGGGGTGTCGGGGCCGCTTCTCGTCGGGTGGCCCGGGCGGGCGGTCAGCGAACTCCCTGGGCCTCCAGATCGAGGAAGATCCGGTGGTTGAGCTCGAAGGCCCGGGTGGCGGCGGCCAGCGCGGCTCCGCGGTCGGCCTCGCTCAGCGGGAGGGCGTCGAGCGCGGCCCGGTAGTCGTCCTTGTAGACCTTGGGCTTGGCGATGTCGAAGTCGTAGAAGCTCAGACCGGTCTCGATGCCGTAGTGGCGGCGCACCATCGTCCTGATGATCTGCCCGCCCGAGAGGTCGCCGAGGTAGCGGACGTAGTGGTGCCCGATCAGGGCGGCGGGGTCGGTGGCACACGCGTGCAGCTCGGCCACGTAGGCCTCGGTGGCGGGGACCAGGAGGTCGTAGGTGCGCCCCTGGGCGCGGTGCGACTCCAGGTCGGCACGCAGGGCGTCGGCCCGGTCGAGGCGCGGGTCGAGGATGGCCGACAGGCGTGGGTCGGTGCGGGCCCGGCGGCAGGCGTCCTCGAGGGCCTCGTAGACGGGGAGTGACTGCCGCAGGAGTGCCACCAGACCTTCCGGCGTGCCCTCGCCGTTCATCAGGCGGGTGATGAACGAGGCGTTCTCCGCCTGTTCGTGCGCGGCCATCGTCGAGTCGTGTAATGCTCTCGACAGGGGTGCGGAAATGATCGTCTCCATTTGTCCTCCGGGCTTGTTAGGTATGCCTAAAGAGAGTACGGCAACAATAAGGGGATAGCCATACCGGTATTGATGTTGAGTAACGTGAACAATGCCGGGTGATCGGACGGGAATGTGCCGACCGAAAAGGCGAGCATCCGGATGTCGCGGAATTACCCGGGAGGCCGGTCGTCGAATGGAAGGGGATATCGGGTGGACACCATCGTCACCGCCGACGAGCTGACTCCGGGTGATCGTCTCGAGCTCGGCCATCTCACCCTCACGGAGGAGGAGATCGTCGGTTTCGCGCAGCAGTGGGATCCGCAGTGGTTCCACACGGATCCCGTGGCGGCCGCGGGCGGCCACCACGGCGGTGTGATCGCCAGCGGGATCCACACACTGGCTGTCCTCCAGCGGCTCTGCGTCGAGTCGGTCTACTCGAGGTGGGCGGTGATCGCCGGACGGGGGTTCGACCGTCTCCGCTTCACGGCCCCTGTCCGGCCGGGGGACACGGTGACCGGCTCGGTACACGTGACGGAGGTGAGTCCGGACGAGACCAGAGCTCGGGTGACGATGGAACTGGAGATGCGCAACCAGGACGCGGCCGTGGTGCTGACCGCCACGATGACGGTGTTCCTGTGGCGCCGTGGACACGGGCCCACCCGCCCCCGGGAGGAGGAGGCGGGGTAGTCGGGGTGAGCCGGGTGAGGTGGGTGTGCGGTGCCCCGTGCTCAGCCACGCTCCGCGGCGACGCGGCCCATCCGCGTGAAGGCCTCGGTGAGGAGCTCCTCCGAGCACGCGAAGTTCACGCGCGCGAACCCCTTGCCCTGGGAGCCGAAGGCGGGGCCGTTGCTCAGCGCCACGCGGCCGTCGTCGAGGAACGCCGCGGCGGGGTCGTCGCCGAGGCCGGGATAGGAGCGCAGGTCCAGCCACGCCACGAACCCGGCGTCGGGCCGCCGCCACCGGGCGCGGGGGAGATGCTCGGCCATGAGCCGGTCCATCAGATCGAGGTTCGCGGCCAGTGCGGCGTTCATGCTCTCCAGCCAGTCCAGCGACCCGGTCAGCGCGGCCTCGGCGGCGAGCGCCCCGAAGTGCCCCACGGCGCCCGACAGTGCCGAGCGCCGCACCTCGAACCGTTCCGGGTTGCCGTTGATCACGAACGCGCACTTGAGGCCGGCGAGGTTGAACGCCTTGGACGCCGACGAGATGGCCAGGCCCACCTCGCGGGCGGTGTCGGAGGCGGCCAGGAACGAGGAGAACCGGACCCCGGGCATGGTCAGGGGCGCCCAGATCTCGTCGGAGACCACCACGGCGTCGTATCGGGCGGCCAGGTCGGCGAGCCCGGCCAGCTCCGCCGTGGAGTGGAGGACGCCCGTGGGGTTGTGCGGGTGGCTCAGCAGCACGGCCCGGGCCCCGTCGGCCAGGGCGCGCTCGATGCCCGCCAGGTCCAGCCGCGGGTCCTCGCCGTCGTGGTCGACCAGTGGCACCGCGACGGGCGACATCCCCACGCGCCGGATCCACGGTCCGAACGGCATGTAGACCGGCGGCGTGTAGACCACCCCGCTGCCGGCCGGCAGGATCCGTGCGAGTGATTCCCGGACGCCCACGCCGACGTCGTTGACGGGGACCACCGACTCCTCCGGGACGTCGAACCCGAACCTGGAGTAGTAGCGGGCGCACACCCCGGCGAGTCGCTCGATCTCCGCGAAGTACCCGGTGTCGCCGTCGGCCACGGCGGCGGCGAGACGCTCCCGGATCGCCGGGGCCAGCAGGACGTCGGTCTCCGCCACGAACAGCGGCAGGACGTCCTCCGGGTACGCCACCCACTTCTGGCTCCGGCGCCTGCGCAGGACGGACTCGGGGACATCGAGGGGGAACGGCACGGCGGGGGTCCTTTCGACCGGGTTCACAGGACCCCCAGGCTACTCAGCTGCCGGGCACGTACCCGGGATGCACCCACACGTCCCACACCGGACTCGAACCGTGGGGGGAGAGCGGCATCGTGGTCGAATAGGTGCCGGCGAGGCTGCCGCCGGAATGCGGGGGGACGAAGACCCCGCCGGAGGTCGTCATCCAGCCCATCCGCCGCGCGAGGTCATAGAGGCCGGTGTACGCCGACGTCGTGGACCCGGTCTGCGTGAAGAGTGAGTGCCAGACGTCGTTGACCACGCTGTTGTGCCGCAGCTCCACAAGGCCGCCGTCCGGGTCGAGCTGCCAACACCGCCCGTACGGGTGGCCGCGGTCGTTCGTGCAGAACAGCGGGCGAGAGGACCCGTGCGGTGAGAGCAGTCGGACCCGGTCGCCGATCATCCAGAACGCGGGCTGGTCCGGGGTGATGGTCTGCCCGGGCGCCAGTTCGACGCCGTGACCAGGGACGAACGACGCCCGCCACGCCTCGGTGTGCTGGGCGGATGCCGCGGGCGCGAGGCCCGTGGCGAGGGCGGCGGCGGTGACGACGGCGCCGAGGGCGCGGGGTGTGAACCGGGGTGACATGACCCCAGTCCACCACGGTGGCAGACCCCTCACGGCGGGTTGCGTCCGGCGTGAGGACACCGTGACCATCACGTCATACCGGGTAGCGCCGGGGAAACAGGGCGTGCATACGGTCAGTTCGCAAGGACACCGAGGGGGTGTCCACGTCACGAGAGAGAGGGGGTCGACCTCATGTCGCGCTCACATGTCATAGAGAACTGGGATCCGGAGGACGACGCGCAGTGGAAGTCGGGCGGCAGGAAGACCGCCATGCGCAACCTCTACTGGTCGGTCTTCGCCGAGCACGTCGGGTTCTCCGTGTGGACCCTGTTCGCCGTCATGGTGTTGTTCATGCCCCAGGACGTCTACGGACTGGACGCACCCGACAAGTTCCTCGTCTCCGCGGTGGTCACGCTGACCGGCGCCTTCCTGCGCATCCCGTACACGCTCGCGACCGCCACCTTCGGCGGCCGTAACTGGACCATGTTCTCGGCCTTCGTCCTGCTCATCCCCGCGGTCGGGATGCTGTGGATCATGGCGAACCCGGGCCAACCGCTCTGGATGTACCTCGTCGTGGGCGCGATCGCCGGACTCGGCGGCGCCAACTTCGCGTCGTCCATGACCAACATCAACGCCTTCTTCCCCCAGCGGGAGAAGGGCTGGGCCCTCGGCCTCAACGCGGGTGGGGGCAACCTGGGCGTGGCCACGATCCAGGTCGTGGGGCTCATCGTGATCGCACTGGCAGGCAACCGGTCACCGCACTGGGTGATCGGCGTCTACATCGTCCTGCTCGTCGTCGCGGGGATCGGCGCCGCGCTGAAGATGGACAACCTCGCGCACCAGACGGTGGATGTGCAGAGCATGAAGGACATGGCCCGCGACAAGGACGGATGGGTGTTGTCGCTGCTGTACATCGGCACCTTCGGATCCTTCATCGGATTCGCCTTCGCGTTCGGTCAGATGCTCACCATGACCTTCACCGGCAACGGCCAGGAGCCGGCCCAGGCGGCCCTGCACGCGGCACAGATCACCTTCCTCGGACCACTGCTGGGCTCACTCACCCGCATGGCCGGTGGACGGATCTCCGACCGTTTCGGGGGAGCCCGGGTGACCTTCGTGACCTTCTGCGGGATGGCGGTCACCACCGTCGCGCTCGTGGTGACCTCGAACATCCAGGCGTCGAACGACGGCCGGCTCGCCGGTGGCGCGCTCGTCCTGTTCTTCGCCGCCTTCCTCACGCTCTTCGGGCTCACCGGGGTGGGCAACGCCTCGGTGTACAAGATGATCCCGTCGGTCTTCGAGGCGCGCAGCCACACACTCGGACTGGACGAGGCCGCTCGGACGTCCTGGTCGCGGGCCCACGCCGGGGCGCTCATCGGGGTCGCCGGCGCGGTCGGGGCCTTCGGCGGCTTCCTCATCAACATGACCCTGCGCACCTCCTACCAGTCCTCCGGTGCGGCCACGTCGGCGTTCCTCGTGTTCATGGTGTTCTACGTGGTGGCGGCGATCGTCACGCGCGTCGTCTACATGCGGGCCTCCGCCGGGGTCGACGCGGTCGCCGCGGCACCCACCGAGCCCCGGGTCCCCGTGGGCGCCGAGGCCTGACCGGCCTCGGCCGACGATCGAGACGAAGAGGACACATGGTGCACGCGTTGACGACGACCGGCCCGCCGACACACACCCACTGCCCGTACTGCGCACTCCAGTGCGCGATGTCGGTGACGCCGTCCGCCGGTGACGGACCGGCGACGATCACCCCGGAGCAGTTCCCCACCAACAGGGGCGGGTTGTGCCGGAAGGGGTGGACGTCGGCAGCGTTGCTCGACCACCCGGATCGGCTCACCACGCCGCTGATCCGGGTGGACGGGTACCTGCGGCCGACCGACTGGGACACCGCGTTGACCCGGGTCACCGACGGCATCCGGCGGGCGCAGGCCTCGGGAGGCCCCGACGCCGTGGCGGTCTTCGGCGGGGGTGGCCTGACCAACGAGAAGGCCTACACACTGGGCAAGTTCACCCGCCTCGCGCTGGGGAGCAGACTCGTGGACTACAACGGCCGCTGGTGCATGTCGAGTGCGGCGGCCGGGGCGAACCGGAGTTTCGGGCTGGACCGGGGGTTGCCGTTCCCCGTGACCGACCTCGACGACGCCCGGGCGGTGCTGCTCATCGGTGCCAACCCCGCCGACACCATGCCCCCGTTCGTCCAGCACCTCGACACGGCCGCGGCGGCCGGCGGCATGGTGGTGGCGGACCCGCGCCTCAGCGCGACCGCGCACCGGGCCGTCGACGGCGGTGGGATCCATCTGAGGCTGCGGCCGGGCACGGATTCGGCGCTGGCCCTGGGGCTCCTGCACGTCGCCGTGGTGGGCGGACACCTGGACACCGAGTACGTCTCCACCCGGACGTCGGGTTTCGAGGACGCGTGGGCGATCGCGGCGGACTGGATGCCCGACCGCACCGAACGCGTCACCGGTGTCTCGGCCGACCAACTCGAACGCACGGTGGAACTGCTGGCGGGCTCTCGTGACGCGGGCACCGGTGCCTACGTCCTCACCGCCCGCGGTGCCGAACAACACTCACGGGGGACCGACACCGTCGGAGCCGTGATCGCCCTCGCGCTGGCACTGGGCCTGCCGGGCCGGACCGGCACGGGCTACGGCACCCTCACCGGCCAGGGGAACGGGCAGGGAGGCCGGGAGCACGGGCAGAAGGCCGATCAACTCCCCGGCTACCGGATGATCACCGATCCGGCCGCCCGCGCGCACGTCGCCGCGGTCTGGGGCGTGGGGCCCGAGGAGATCCCCGGGCCCGGGCTCTCGGCCTTCGAGCTCCTGGACGCGCTCGGGCAGCCCGGTGGGCCCACGGCGATGCTGCTCCACGCCTCGAACCCCGTGGTCTCCGCGCCCGACGCCGATCGGGTCACGGCCCGGCTCCGATCGCTGGACACCCTCGTGGTGGCCGACTTCGTCCTCTCCGAGACCGCCGAACTCGCCGACGTCGTCCTCCCGGTCCCGCAGTGGGCCGAGGAGGAGGGCACGCTGACCAACCTCGAGGGCCGGGTGCTGCGTCGACGCCGCTCGGTCACCCCGCCGGAGGGCGCCCGCGACGAACTGTGGATCTGGAACGAGCTCGCACGCCGACTCGGGCGGCGGCCTGATCGGTTCCCGACCGACCCGCGGGTGGTGTTCGACGAGTTGGCGCGCGCCTCCGCCGGGGGCAAGGCGGACTACTCGGCCATGGACTGGGACCGCCTCGACGCCGGAGAGGCACTGTTCTGGCCGTGCGGCGCCGACACCCCGGCCGGGACACCGCGCATGTTCCTCGACCGTTTCGCCACCGAGGACGGCCGGGCCCGCTTCGCCGTGGCCGCCGTGGACCCACCCGCGGAGGACACCTGCCAGGACTACCCGCTGCTGGGCACCACCGGACGCGTGCTCTCGCACTACCAGTCCGGTGCCCAGACGCGGCGGGTGCCGGAGCTGCTCTCGGCCGACCCCGAGATGTGGGTCCAGGTGCACCCGGTCGTCGCGCGGGCCGTGGGGCTCGACGACGGCGGACGCGCCCGGGTGGTGTCCCGCCGCGGGGCGGTCGAAGCGCTCGTGCGGTGCGACGAGGACATGCGGACCGACACCCTGTTCCTGCCGTTCCACTACTCCGGGGCCGCCCGCGCGAACCTGGTGACCCTGCCCGAACTCGACCCCTACAGCCGCATGCCGCAGTTCAAGGCGTGCGCGGTCCGGTTGGAGGCCGCGTGATGCGGGTGGTGGTGGTGGGGGCGGGGATGTCCGGTGCCCGGCTCGCCGAGGAGCTGCGGCGCGCCGAACCGGATCCCGAGACGATGTCGGTGACCGTCCTCGGCGCCGAACCCGAGGCGCCGTACAACCGGATCATGCTCTCGCACGTGGTGGCCGGGGGGATGGGGGACCCGGGAGCCACCCGGCTCAAGCCCACCGGGTGGTGGGACCGCAACCACATCGAGATGCGCACGTCCGCCTCGGTGCAGGGGATAGACCGGGTGGCCCGGGAGGTCGAGCTCGCCGACGGCGAGCGCGTCCCCTACGACCACCTGGTGCTGGCGACCGGCTCCGAGGCCACCATCCCGCGGATCGACGGGGTCCGTGGACCGGACGGGGCGCTCGCCGCGGGGGTGTTCCCGCTCCGCGACGCCTCGGACTGCCGGGGACTCACCGCCCACCTCGAGGAACACCCCGGTCGGGTCGCCCTGGTGGGCGGCGGCTTCATCGGTCTCGAGGTGGCCTGCGCACTGGCGCGGTCGGGCCGCGACGTCGTCGTCGTCCACCCCCGGGCCTGGCCGATGGACTCCCACCTGGACTCCGGCGGCGGGCGCGTGCTCATCCGCGCGCTGGACGAGCTCGGCGTCCGGGTGGTGACCGGTGCGCGGGCCGCGCGATGGGACGGCACCGCACTGGGGCTCGACGACGGCACCGGGATCGAGTGTCGGACCGTCGTCCTCTCGGCCGGCACCAGCCCGCGCACCCGGCTGGCCGAGGCCGCCGGCCTGGAGGTCGGCCGGGGGATCGTCGTCGACGACACCCTCCGGACCTGTGACCCGGCCATCAGCGCGATCGGCGACTGCGCCGAACACCGCGGGTGCGTGACCGGACTGGTCGGTCCCGCCTGGGATCAGGCCGGCGTGGTGTCCGCCCGGATCACGGGCGCGGACCCCGGCTCGCGGTACCTCGGCGGCGTCGCGGTCACCAGGCTGAAGGCGTTCGGGGTCGACGTCGTCTCGCTCGGGGAGCTCACCGAGGACGTCCACGACCCGGGGGTCGAGGTGACCATGGTCTGCGAACCCTCCCGCGGGCGGTACGCGCGGGTGGACGTGGTGGACGCCCGGGTCACCGGCGCCGTACTCGTGGGACATCCCGAGCCCGTGGGCTTCCTCACCCAGCTCTACGAACACGCCCTGCCCGTCCCCGACGACGTGCTGTCCGTGGTGCTCGGCCGGGCCGGCGCCGCGACCGCCGACACCCCGTCGACCATGCCCGCCGCGGCCGTGGTCTGCCGGTGCAACGGGGTGAGCAAGGCCGACCTCGTCCACGCCTGGTCCGAGGGTGACCGGGACGCGGCGGCGATGGCGACGCGGACCCGCGCCGGGACCGGCTGCGGCGGGTGCACCGCCGCCGTGGACGGCATCTGCGGTTGGTTGCGTGACTGCGCGTGACCGACCCCTTTCCCGGTGATCCGGCACCCCCCGCCTCGACGGCGGGGAAACATGGACGACACACGACTGCGGCAGGATGGACATCGTGACCACCAACGACGACTTACCACTGCTGGGCCGCACGGTCGCGGTGACGGCTGCGCGTCGGGCGTCGGAACAGAAGGTTCTGCTCGAACGCCGCGGTGCGGCGGTCCTCCACGCGCCGGCGATCCGCATGATCCCCGTGGCCGAGGACGAACTCGTCCGCTCGGCCACCGCCCAGGTGCTCGCTGCTCCCGCCGACCTCATGGTCCTCACCACGGCGACCGGAGTCCGGTGGTGGACGCAGGTGTGCGAGGAGTGGGGTTACTCCCGGGACCTGCACGCCCTCATGGAACGGGTGCCGCTGTACTCGCGCGGGCCCAAGGTCACCGGGGCGCTCCGGGCCGCCGGTCTGCGCGAACACGCGTCGGCGGCGAGCGAGGCGACCCCCGAACTGTTGGAGATGCTGCTGGAGCGCGGGGTCGACGGCCTCACCGTGGCCGTGCAGCTCCAGGGTGCGAGCTCGGACTGGAATCCCATGGCCCCCCTGGTGGAGGGGCTCCGCGCGGCGGGGGCCGAGGTGATCGTGGTGCCGATCTACCGCTGGGAGCTCCCCGAGGACCTGGAGGCGTTCGACGACCTCGTCCGGACCGTCGCCCGGGCGGGCGTCGACGGGGTGACGTTCACCGCCGCCCCGGCCGTGGTGTCGATGCTCGAGCGGGCCGACCTGATGGGGATCCACGACGACGTGCTGGACGCCCTGTCCGGTCCGGTCGCCGCCCTCTGTGTGGGACCGGTGACCGCCGAACCGCTGGTCGACCTCGGTGTACCCGTGTCGATGCCGGACCGGATGCGCCTCGGTGCGCTCATGCGGCACGTCACCGACGAGCTGGTGGCGCGGTCCCGGCCCGTCACGGTGGCCGGCCACGAACTCACCGTGTGTGCGGCCGCGGTCCTGATGGACGGTCGGCCCATCGAGCTCTCGCCGGCGCCGCTGGCACTGCTGCGTGCGATGGCGGACCGGCCGGGCAAGTGCGTGAGCCGGGAGGAACTCCTCGCCGTGCTGCCCGGCGACGGCGCCGACCCGCACGCCGTGGAGACGGCGATGGGCCGCCTCCGCAGGGCACTCGGGGACCCCGGACTCGTGACCACAGTGGTCAAACGCGGGTACCGGCTCACGGTCTAGCCCACTGCCCCCGGGCCCCGGCGCTGACCCGGGCCCCGGCTCCGGCGCTGCTCTGGGCCCCCGCGCTGCTCGCAGGTCGCGGCACGCGGTCAGGCGCCACCACGTGGATCCACGCGGTGGCGCCTGACGTCTCTCGTGGGTTCCGGCGGTGCCGCCTCCGTGCGGCGATCCGGTGCGCCCGGCTACGCGGCGAGCCGGCTCCTCTGGTGCCGGATCGCGGCCTCGGTGGAGACCAGGACGGTGCCGTCGACGACCCTGGCCGGGAACACGGACAGTCCGTACGACTCGTCGTCGACCCCGCGCCCGTCCTCCAAGGCGTAGGCCTGCTTGCCGATGGGGGAGATGGCCACGGGGACCCCCCCGCGGTCGCCGACGAGACCACGGCTCATCACGGCGGCCCGGGCGATCGGGTCGATGTTGCACAGGGCGTGGACACTGCCGTCGTCCAGGAGGTAGACGGCGATCTGTCGGCCGTCGGGCAGCAGGGCGGCGACGCCCCGCCCCGGGATGAGCCGCTCGAGGGGGCAGACCTCGATCTCGGTGGGGGACAGGAGTGCGGTCATGACGGTGTCCTTTCGGGGGTTCGGGTTGGGTCAGACTCGTGCGGGCATCGCGGGGGAGCCGAGGAGGACCGGGACCTTGCGGCCGTCCTTCTCCTCGAACTCGACGGTGGGGTCCGGGGACTCGGGCGCGTTGACGAAGGACACGAACCGGGCGAGCTTGTCGGGGTCGTCCAGAACCGCGGACCACTCGTCCACGTAGCCCGCGACGTGGGCCTCCATCCGACCCTCGAGCTCGGCGGCCAGGTCGAGGGAGTCGTCGCACACCACCTCGCGCAGGTGGTCGATGCCGCCGTCCAGCGATTCGAGCCAGGGCGCCATCCGCTGGAGCCGCTCGGCGGTCCGGACGTAGAACATCACCGTGCGGTCGATGTAGCGGATCAGCTCCTCGTCGGTCAGGTCACCGACGAGCAGTTGCGCGTGCCTGGGCGTCGCGCCCCCGTTGCCGCCGACGTACAGGTTCCAGCCGGTCTCGGTGGCGATCACGCCGACGTCCTTGCCGCGGGCCTCCGCGCATTCGCGCGCACACCCCGAGACCGCCATCTTGATCTTGTGGGGCGCGCGCAGTCCGCGGTAGCGGTTCTCCATCAGCACCGCCATCCCGACCGAGTCCTGCTGTCCGTAGCGGCACCACGAGGTGCCCACACAGCTCTTGACCGTGCGCAGCGACTTACCGTAGGCGTGCCCCGACTCCATGCCGGCGTCCACGAGCCGCTTCCAGATCACCGGCAGTTCCTCGACGCGCGCACCGAACATGTCGATGCGCTGACCGCCGGTCACCTTGACGTACAGGTCGTGATCACGCGCGATCTCACCGATCACGATGAGTTGCTCCGCGGACACCTCGCCGCCCGGCATCCGGGGCACGACCGAATAGGTGCCGTTCTTCTGGATGTTGGCGAGGAAGTGGTCGTTGGTGTCCTGCAGTGCGGCCTGTTCCCCGTCGAGGACGTGGTCGGAACTGGTGGAGGCCAGGATGGACGCGACGGTGGGCTTGCAGATGTCGCAGCCGGACCCGTGGCCGAAGCGCTCGATCAGACCGGAGAAGGTCCGGATCCCGGTGACCGTGACGATCTCGAAGAGCTCCGACCGGGACTGCTCGAAGTGCTCACACAGCGCCGTCGACTGCTCGACCCCTTCCGCTTCGAGGACCTGCTTGAGCAGGGGGATACACGAGCCGCACGAGGTGCCGGCCCGGGTGCACGACTTGAGGTCCGCCACGTCGCAGGCGCCGCCGCAGATGGCCTCGCGGACGTCGCCCTTGGTGACGGCGTTGCACGAGCAGATCTGCGCCTCGTCGGGGAGCGCCTCCACCCCGACCCCGGGATCGCTCCCGGTGGAGCGGGAGATGAGCGAGATCGGGTCGGCGGACGGCAGCGTGCGGCCGACGAGTGGCTTGAGCAGCGAGTACGGCCCGGAATCGCCGACGAACACCCCACCCAGGAGGGTCTGGGCGTCGTCGCTCATGACCAGCTTGGAGTAGGTCCCCGCGACGGGATCGTTGACCACCACCTCGAGGCAACCGGGTGTGACGCCGTGCGCGTCGCCGAAACTCGCCATGTCCACCCCGAGGAGCTTGAGTTTGGTGGACAGGTCGGCCCCGGTGAACTCCCCCTCGCCGCTGAGGATCGTGGCCGCGGCCACCTCGGCGGAGGTGTACCCGGGACCGACGAGCCCGTAGCAGGTGCCGTCGATGGCAGCGCACTCGCCGATCGCGTAGATGTTCGGGTCCGAGGTCCGGCAGGCGAGGTCGGTGAGGATGCCGCCCCGCTCGGCGGTGTCCAGACCGGAGAGCCGCGCGAGTTCGTCCCTCGGGCGGACGCCCGCCGAGAACACCACGAAGGCGGCGTCGACGACCGTGGTGACCCCCTCGTCGTCGGTGAGTCGGACGGTCAGCCCGTCGGGCGTCTCGGCGATCTCCGTGCCGGTCACCGAGAGGTGGATCTCGATCCCCAGTTCACGGATCAGCGACGCCAGGACATGGCCGCCGCCGGCGTCGACCTGCAGGGGCATGAGCCGGTCGTTGCGTTCGACCACGTGCGGCGTGAGCCCGAGCAGGCTCACGGCGTTGGCCGCCTCGAGGCCGAGCAACCCGCCGCCGATCACGACGCCGTGGGAGCCCGCCCCGGCGCGTTCGGCGGCCGCGCGGATCCCGTCGAGATCGTCGAGGGTGCGGTAGACGTGACATCCCGGGAGGTCATGGCCGGGCACCGGTGGGACGAACGCCCGCGAGCCGGTCGCCAGGACCAGCGTGTCGTAGGCGATCCGCTCGCCCGACGAGAGTTCGACCTCCCCGGCCTCGCGGTCGATCGCGGTGACCAGGTGACCCGATCGCACGGTCACCCGCGGATCGGCGCCGTGCCGGGCGTCCTCGAGGTGGAGCGACTCGCGGTCCCACGCCCCGACGTAGGAGGAGAGGCCGACGCGGTCGTACGCCGGGTCCGTCTCCTCGCCGATCACCGTGACGGTGAGATCGGCGGTGGCCCACCGGGACGCGAGGGTGGAGACGAACCGGTGGGCGACCATTCCGTGTCCGACGACGACGATGTGCTCGGTCATGTGGAGACCTCCTTCTAGCCTGTGCCGACCAGGCTAGAAAGCGCGTGTTTCCGCGCAGTGGCGGCGGATCACGGTGCCGTGACGACTTGCTCACAGGTGGAGGAGCGTCGGGTGAGGCCCACGGTGTCGAGCGGTGGGAGGGCTCTCAGTCGAGTGGCACGAGGTTGGCCGGAGACGCCGACACCTCTCCGACCCGGTCGAGGTTCTGGCGCAGGGTCTCCCACTCGCCGGCCGGGATCTCCTTGGTCAGCCTCCGCAGCACGGCGGCGTCCGGGGTGGCCCAGGCGACGGGCATGGGGGAGATGAACTGGTAGAGGTTGTCGCCTCCGCGGGCGCTGCGGTTGCCCACCACGGCGACGCAGGGGACCCGCGTGCCCACGCGGACGTCGTGGCCCGGGATCTTCTCACAGCTGCGGACGGCCAGAGCGGGGAGCGAGCCCGCGGACCGGTCGACGGCGCGGTCGACCAGGGCCAGCAGGGTGAGCCCACGCGGTCGCACCTCGGCGACGATCGCCGGGACGAGTTCCGAGGTGGCGTAGGTGTGCGCCATGGATCCCATCTTCCGGGGGATGTACCCGATCATGGCCAGGCACCCGATCGCGAAGACGCCGGCCAGCGCGGCGATGATCCAGCCCCACGGTTCGAGGCCCGAGTAGAGCAGCATCCCGGTCCCGGCGGCGAGGACGACGACCCCGAGGATCCCGGCGGACCACTGCAGGCGACGCACCTCGGCCAGGCTCTCGTTGTTCTTCCGGACCCAGGCGTCGTCCACGGGGAAGTCGGCGAGGCGGTACTGCTCGTGAGGGGCGCGGGAGGTGCGATCGGAGGCCATGGACCCAGTATCCCAGGCGCCCCGGCGAGGGTGGGACGCCCAGGGCGGGCCGTGTGCTCAGCCGATCCCGGGCAGCTCCGGGCCGAGCAGGTCGTCGGCGTCGGTGATCCGGTAGGCGTAGCCCTGCTCGGCGAGGAACCGCTGGCGGTGGGCGGCGTACTCCGCGTCGAGGGTGTCCCGGGAGACCACGGAGTAGAAGTGCGCCTGTCCGCCGTCCTTCTTGGGGCGCAGGAGTCGCCCGAGCCGCTGGGCCTCCTCCTGCCGGGAGCCGAAGGTCCCGGAGACCTGCACGGCGACGCTCGCCTCCGGTAGGTCGATCGAGAAGTTGGCCACCTTGGACACCACCAGGGTGGAGATCTCCCCGGCGCGGAAGGCGTTGAAGAGCTTCTCCCGCTCCTTGTTGGAGGTGGAACCCTGGATCACCGGGGCGTCCAGCTCGACCCCCAGTTCCTCCAGCTGGTCCAGATAGGCGCCGATCACCAGCGTCGGGGCACCGGAGTGCCTGGCCAGGATCTTCTTCACCACCGCGATCTTGGTGCGGGCGGTCGAGCACAACTTGTACTTGTCCTCGGCCTCGGCGGTGGCGTACATCATCCGCTCGTTCTCGGTCAGCGTCACGCGGACCTCCACGCAGTCGGCCGGGGCGATCCACCCCTGCGCCTCGATGTCCTTCCAGGGGGCGTCGTAGCGCTTGGGGCCGATGAGGGAGAACACGTCACCCTCCCGGCCGTTCTCACGGACCAGCGTGGCGGTGAGCCCGAGACGGCGACGCGACTGCAGGTCCGCGGTCATCCGGAAGACCGGTGCCGGGAGCAGGTGCACCTCGTCGTAGATCATCAGTCCCCAGTCCCGGGAGTCGAAGAGCTCCAGCGCCCGGTGCACGCCCTTGGTCTTGCGGGTGACGACCTGATACGTGGCGATGGTGACCGGGCGGATCTCCTTGCGTTCGCCCGAGTACTCGCCGATCTCGTCCTCCGTGAGCGTGGTCCGGGCGAGCAGTTCGCGCTTCCACTGCCGACCGGCGACGGTGTTGGTCACGAGGATGAGCGTGGTGGCCTTGGCGCGGGCCATCGCCGCCGCGCCGACCATGGTCTTGCCGGCCCCGCAGGGCAGGACGACGACGCCTGAGCCGCCCGCCCAGAAGGAGTCCGCGGCCATCTGTTGGTAGTCGCGGAGCTCCCAGGGCTCGGACTCGGTGGACAGGGAGATCTCGTGGGCCTCGCCGTCGACGTACCCGGCCAGGTCCTCGGCCGGCCACCCCACCTTCAGCAACTCCTGCTTGAGCCGACCGCGCTCGGACGCGTGGACGATCACGGTGTCGGCGTCGATCTCCGCCCCGAGCATCGGGGCGATCTTCTTGTGTCGCCTGACCTCGGCGAGCACTGCGGCGTCGAGAGAGATGAGGGTGAGACCGTGGACCGGGCTCTTGACCAGTTGCAGCCGGCCGTAGCGGGCCATGGTGTCCGCGATGTCGACCAGGAGCGGCTGTGGGACGGGGAAGCGCGAGTAGGTGACGAGCACGTCGACGACCTGCTCGGCGTCGTGACCGGCGGCCCGCGCGTTCCACAGGGCGAGCGGCGTGATCCGGTAGGTGTGGACGTGTTCGGGGGCGCGCTCGAGTTCGGCGAACGGGGCCAGGGCCTGCCGGGCGTCGCCTGCCTGGTCGTGGTCGATCTCCAGCAGCACGGTCTTGTCCGACTGGACGATCAGCGGTCCACCACTCACTTCGGTTCTCCTCGGTTCTCGCGGGCCCGCGTGGGTCCGACCCTCCAGTGTCCCGGAAATCGCGACGGAGGGTCGGGCCGGCGGGTGGGGTCAGCGGGTGGGGTCCACATCGGCCACCGAGATCACGCGGTGCAACGGCAGGGTCACGGCCTCGGCGGAATCGGGTTCCACCCCTTCGATCCGGCCCCCCGCGACGGAGACGGGGATGACGAGTCGCGACGTCGAGCGGCCCTGCGCGTCGACCACGGAGACCGTGACCGCAGTGCCCGACCCCGCGGCCTCGTGCAGGCGGGCGATGGCGGCCTCACCCGTGTACCCGTCACCCGAGGAACCGCGCGCCGACCGCACGCGGTCGGCCGAGCGCATCGCCGTGATCGCCGCACGGAGCTCGCCGGTGGTGGCGGTACGCGTCGGGACCCGGGGGGTGCGGCCGGGGGAGGTGGCCCGGACCCGGGCCACCGGGCGGGTGAGTGCGACGACGGCGCCGGAGGTGTCCTCGACGACGGGCGCGTACCCGTGCTCCCGGAGGGCCTCGACGAGATCCAACGGACGGGCCTGGGAGATGAGGACGGTCGGGGCGACGGACCGCAGGGCGCAACTCTCCGCCACCGGGGAGCCCAGGACCTGGGCCACCAGCGACGGGTCGTCACAGCGGAGGAACGACAGTGCGGCCCCCGCCCGCAGTCGGCCGTGCCTCCGTGCGACGTCCTCGATGAGGTAGTCCAGGGACTGTGGGACCGGGGTGATCGAGGTCCGGGCGAGCAGATCCCTGATCCCGGCGGCGGTACGTCCCGAGTCCAGCGCCCGGCGCAGGGAGGTCTCGGTCACGCGGTAGGTGGTGGCGGCCCCCGCGGACTCGACGTCGGCGAGCAACGCGAAGTCCGCCGCGAGCTCCGGGACGAGCGGCCCGGGGGCGAGGATGGTGAGGTCGGCCTGGACGATCACCTCGGAGACGGGTTCGGGGAGCGCCGCCGTCAGGACCGGCTCGAGCTCGTCGGCCGAGGGGGGACCGGCGGCGGGGGGGACGGAGACCAGGATCCTGGCCGCGCTGGTGGCGGTGGTCCCCACCACGAGGCCCAGCCGACGGGCCTCGCCGACGGTCTGTGTGCAGGTCCGTGACCCGGCCCGCGCGAACCACACCGGCGAGAACCACCGGACGACCTCCGGCAGCAGGTCGTCACCGGGCTCGGCCCCGGGGTCGAGCCGGCACAGGGCGCGCAGGACCCGGTCCCGC
>NZ_JAALDZ010000072.1:0-10660 GCF_014145125.1 Dietzia sp. CQ4
AGGGCGTCCGCTGGCACGTCTCGCTGAGCCACGACGGCGACGCGGCGCTGGCGTTCGTGGTGCTCGAGGGGCCGGTGGCCGGGTAGCGGGGTGTCCGGTCACCCGGTCGGCGCGGTATCCCCGGTTGGCGGACGGGAGTCGCGTCCGGGGGCCGACTTCTCGCACCAGAAGTCCGCCACCCGCGCCGCCGGCCGGCCGGCGTCAGGCAGCGCCGCCGACCTGCCGTCGCCGGCGTACGTCAGCCGACCTGGGCTTCCTTCTCCGCCAGCCACAGGTAGGCGGTGAGCATCCGCTTGAGTTCGGTGACGGTGGCGTCGTGGATGTCCTCGCCCGTGGCGGAGCCGGCGCTGACGGAGAAGTTGAGCATCGAGTACGCCACGTGGACCAGTACGTCAGCCATGAACTCGCGGCGTTGGTGCTCCGTGGACGGCATGAGCGGGGCGAGGACGCTGGCGATCATCCTGGCCAGCTCTCGCTCGTTGACCGCGGCGGTGGCGCGGGTGGCCGGGGTGGCCTGCGTGGCCAACCAGACCGCACGCCGCGAGGGATCGCTCAGCCACAGGTCCGCCACGTGGTCGAGGAAGTCGTTGAGCAACTCCGGCCAGTCGAGCGCGGGGATCTTCTGCGCGAAACGCTCGATCTCCTCGATCACCCCGTGGGCGTCCTGGCGGTCCAGCTCGCACACCAGGACGTACTTGTTGGCGAAGAACTGGTACAGCGTCCCGATGGGGACCCCGGCGCGGGAGGCGACCTCCTCGCAGGTGAAGGAGTCGAACCCCACCTCGACCAGCACGTCGCGCGCCGAGGACAGCAGCGCCTGGAACTTGCGCCGGCTCCTCTCCTGGATGGGCCGGCGGCGCGGCACCAGGATGTTCGGCTCGTCCTGGACGGCCTCGTCAGCGGGATCCCGTACTGGTTCCTGCACTCGCTCGGGCGGGTCGGTGGGCATGGGTGGCGTCAGCCCTCCGTGGGTTCGGGCAGTTGCACACCGAGGAGCTTCGCGAGCATCGCCACGTGACCCTTGGCCCGGACGTTGTACCGCGCGAGGGAGAGCGTCCCGTCGGACTCCACGACGAACGTCGATCGGATCACGCCCATCACGGTCTTGCCGTAGTTCTTCTTCTCCCCGAACGCACCCCACTCGGTGAGCATGGTCTTGTCCGGGTCGGACAGCAGGGGGAAGGTGATGCCGTGCTTCTCGCGGAAACGCACGAGTTTCGCCGGCGGGTCGGGGGACACCCCCACGACCCCGATCCCCGCCTCCCGCAGCTGCTGGAGGGCCCCCTCGAAGTCCACGGTCTCCGTGGTGCATCCGGGCGTCATGGCGGCCGGGTAGACGTACAGCACCACGCGTCCGTGCGCGGCGAGCAGGTCCGCCAGCGACGTGGGGGTTCCGTCGGCGTCGGGGAGGGTGAAGGCGGGGGCGGTCTGGCCCACCTCGAGCCGTGGTGTGGTCACCGGTGCTCCTGAAGTCGGGTCGGGGTGTGTGATCACTCCAACCTATCCGATGCGTCGGCGCGCGGGCGCGGATCGCCGACGGGTGCAGTAGCGTGGGCGGGGTCCAGAATCCGCGGCTAACCGCGTGACGAGCGATCGACGGAGGTCTCGTGTCCAGGAGTTACGACAGCATCGAAGGCGACATCGCCAAGGCGCGTGACGATCTCGCGACGACGTTGGACGAGATCGTCGACCGGGTCAATCCCAAGAACCTCGCCGAAGAGGGCAAGGAGAGGGCCGTCGCCGCCCTCACCGATCCCCGGGTCCTCGCGGTGCTCGGCGGATTCGCGGCGCTGGTCATCGGGGGCATCACGGTGTCCATGGCCAACAAGCGCAAGGAACGTCGGCGCATCGAGGCCTACCTCGAGGCGCGTCGGGCTCTCTGAGCGGCCGCCGCGCACCACAGCCCATCGAGAAGAGCGTTTCGCACATTCCCACTCGGGAAACGTGTGCGGAACGCTCTTCTCGTTGAATCACGGGGGTCCCGGCCGCGGTGCCGACACGACAAAGCCCCGGGTCGTGGACCCGGGGCTTTCCCTGCTGTGCGCCATCAGGGACTCGAACCCCGAACCCGCTGATTAAGAGTCAGCTGCTCTGCCAATTGAGCTAATGGCGCCTGCGTGGTGCGAGAGAAACAGTAACAGGACACCGGCGGCATCACGAAATCGCCTGGTCGGGGCGGGGGTGGCCGGTTTCTGACGGCGCATCCTTAACCAATTCGATATGGAATGCAATGATTTCCCCAGGCATACTGAGGAGGACTTCCCCTCGGCCCTGTCGACGTCCGGGGGGAGATGATGCTCGGAAGGGGCCATTAGTGAACTTGCGCCACACGGATCGGACCAGACGACGGGACCCGGGTTCCCGGTCGAGATCCCGTCTCGCTCTGGCCGCCGTGGTCGCCGGTTCGCTCGTGTTGACGGGGTGCACGATCGGGGCCGGCGGCGCGGGTGAGGCCCAGGTCGCCGAGGCGCCGGCCGAGCCGGCCGCGGTCATCGACCTGTCGGTCGAGGACGGATCATCCGACGCCAACCCCGCCGAGCCCGTGGTCCTCACCGCCAGCGACGGTCGCCTCGACACCGTGGTCATGCGGAATCCGGAGGGCGTCCAGGTCCAGGGCGAGTTCAACCCCGACCTGACGGAGTGGCGGACCACCGAGGACCTGGGTTACTCCCGTCAGTACACGCTCGAGTCCACCGCGACCGACGAGGACGGCCTGGTCACCCGCAAGAACGTCACGTTCAGCACCCTCACCCCGCGCATCATGACCGCGGCCTACCTCACCACCGGTCAGGGCTCGACGGTGGGCATCGGTCAGCCGGTCGCGGTGATGTTCGACGAGCCGATCTCGGATCGCCGTGCCGCCCAGGACAACATCCACATCCGTACCGAACCCGAGGTCGAGGGCGCCTTCTACTGGGTCTCCAACCAGGAGGTCCGGTGGCGTCCGGCCGAGTACTGGGCGCCGGGTACCACCATCGACGTCCACGTGGACATCTACGGCGAGGATCTGGGCGGCGGCATGTACGGCCAGGAGGACGCGCGCAGCGACTTCCGGATCGGCGACGCGGTCATATCCAGGGTGGACGACTCGACCAAGCAGATCGTGATCGAGCGCAACGGCGAGGTGGTCAAGACCATGCCCACCTCGATGGGCAAGCCCGACACCCCGACCCCCAACGGCACGTATGTGATCGGCGAGAAGCTCGCCTCGATGGTCATGGACTCCTCGACCTACGGCGTTCCTGTCGACTCGCCGGAGGGCTACCGGACCCCGGTCCAGTACGCCACGCGGATGTCATACAGCGGCATCTTCGTCCACGCCGCGCCGTGGTCCGTCTGGGCGCAGGGTAGCCAGAACGTGAGCCACGGGTGCCTCAACGTCACGACGGCGGACGCCAAGTGGTTCTACGACAACGCCAAGCGCGGCGACATCTTCGAGGTCACCGGCACGGTCGGCCCGACGCTTCCGGGGTGGGACGGTCTGGGCGACTGGAACGTCCCGTGGGAGACCTGGAAGGCCGGTAACGCAGACGCGGGCACGGCCTGACATGGGCACGGCCTGAGGCCCGAGCCCCCCTCAGCGGGGGCGGACGCGCAGTGCTCAGCGTGATCGATCGGGATCCCGGTCGTCGCGGCGTTCGGCGGCCCTGAACAGTGCGCGGCCGGGAGCCGCGGAGACGCCGTGTGCGAGGGTGCTGGCCACCACGACCAGGGTGCCCACACCCAGCAACAGCGGATCCGGACCTGCTCTGGACGCCTCCTCGGTCAGATAGAACACCGCCGCGACCCCGACCGGTCCGAACCAACCGAGGAACGCCGCGTCGCGGACACGCAATCCGAGCGGCCGCATGAGGGCGAGAAGCACCGGCGGGCGCCGGAGGACGAGCACGGCGGCCGTGAGAAACACCGCCCCCCACCCCAACTGCTCCCACTGCTGCCACGGCAGCATCGCTCCGACGACCAGGAAGAACGGCAGCACCGCGAACTGGTTGACCGCCTCATCGATCTCCACCTCCACCTGCCTCTCGTCTCCGACGCTGGTCAGGTTGAAGGCCAACCCCGAGACGAAGGCCGCGAAGACCCCGTTGACCCCCAGCAGGCCGGAGCCACCGAGGACCAGCAGCGCCAGGAGCAGGGTGAACAGCAGGATCGGGCCGTTCTCCGCAGCGTGGTGACGTTCTGAGAAATGCAGAGCTCTGGCCGCCGACACTCCGGCGAGGACGCCCAACCCCAGGGCGCCGAGGATCTGCCAGCCGATCTCCGCGGCGGCCTGCCCGGCGGTGAGGGGGGTCGCGATGGCGAGCGCGACCACGACCAGGGGAAGGGCCAATCCGTCGTTCGCCCCCGACTCCAGAGACAGCAGTTGCCGGTCGTCTTCGGGCAGGTCCCTCTCGGCGGCGTCGCCGGTCACCGCGGCGGAGGACAGGACGGGATCCGTGGGACAGATCGCGGTGCCGAAGAGCAGCGCCACCGCGAAGGGGATGCCCAACGCCCAGATCGCGAGACCGGTGGAGATCAGCGCCATCGCGGGCATCACCACCACCAGGAGGAGCGTCAAGCGTCGCCAGTGACGGCGGATCGCGGAGAAGGGGTAACGGAGAGCCACACCCATCACGGAGATGCCCAGAAGGATCTCCGCGCCGCGATGGAGCGTCGAGGGGTCGGTGACGATGTCCGGGACGTCGAGAACCCCGAGGACCACGGGGCCCAGGACTATGCCGACCCCGAGTGCGATGAGCGGTTCCGATACGGGCCATCGGTGAAGTCGCGCGGACACGGCGACGATCACGACGCCGAGCGCGCCGACGGTCGCGAGCAACAGATCGAGTGTGGACACGGGCCCTCCAGGTCAGTCGGGTCCACCGCACCATAGGCAACCCCCGGCGGTCGCGCCATCGGTCCCCCGCGTCCTGCGGTGGACCGCGCGAACGCCGAGGGGGTGCGAATGGAAAAGTGGGCGCATGACCGACGAGCGTGAGATCACCCGGCCCACCGATCTGGCCCGCGGTCGCCGACTCGACCCGGCTGCCGTCGGGTGGACCCGCACCCCGCTGCACCGCACCGCCATTGCCGGGTGGGGGCGCACGAAGCGCTGGGAGTACTGGGGCATCGTCACCGACCGGTTCGTGGTGGGACTGACCGTGGCCGGACTCGACTACCTGTCCACCTGCGCGGTCTACGTCCTGGACCGCCGTACCGGGGTGGAGACCACCCGCAGTGGGGTCAGCCCGCTCGTCCGGCCCGCCTTCAGCGATGAGGCGGGGGTGGGGACCGTGCACGCGTCGGCCGGCCTGGGTTCGGGTCGGGTGGGAATAGAGATCGACGACGACGAGGCCGCCACCGCGATCCGTGTACGCGCGACCGGCCTCCTTGTGGACCTGGAAATCACCCGACCGGGCCACGACAGTCTCGGAGTGGTGGTGCCGTGGAGTGAGCGGCGCTTCCAGTACACCCTCAAGGATCTCGCCAACCCCGTCACCGGCTCGGTGACCCTCGACGGGGTCGCCCGCGATCTCGGGACCGGGTGGGCGGTCCTGGACCGCGGGCGCGGGCGGTGGCGGTACGCCACCCGATGGAACTGGGGAGCGGGCAGCGGCGTGGTCGACGGTGTGCCGTGTGCGCTCCAGGTGGGGGGCCGGTGGACGGACGGGACCGGGTCCACGGAGAACGGGATCCTCGTGGACGGCAGACTGCACAAGATCGGCGAGGATCTGCACTGGACCTATGACCTGGCGGATCCGGCGGCCACCTGGCGGGTCCACGGCGAGCGACTGGACGTCACGCTCACCCCGTTCCACCTCCGCCGGGACATCACCGAATTCGGGATCCTGGCCGTACGCACCCACCAGGCCTTCGGCACCTGGCACGGGACCGGGATCCTCGACGACGGCACCACCGTGCGCCTGGACGGCCTGACCGGGTGGGCGGAGGAGTCGCGTAACCGTTGGTAGGGCGCGGGGGTGGTGTGCGGTGGACGACCCAACGGGACAGGGCCCGGACCGTGAGGTCCGGGCCCTGTGCTCGGGGTGGCTGACGGGACTCGAACCCGCGACAGCCAGGATCACAACCTGGTGCTCTACCAACTGAACTACAGCCACCATCGCCGCTCTCGCGAACAGCGTTGACGATGCTACCCGGTCTGGGTCCCGGTCAGGAAATCGGCAGGTGTCGACGCCGTCCGGGCCCGCGCACGGGAGGCCGGACGCTCAATCCACGGGGGGCAGGGCGCCGGCCGCGGCGCGCACCTCGTCGGTGGTCGGACCCGGTTGCGGGACGAACGCCGTGGCGCGGTAGTACTTCAGTTCGCGGATCGACTCCTTGATGTCCGCCAGGGCGCGGTGGGACATGCCCTTCTCGGGCTGGCCGAAGTAGATGCGCGGATACCAGCGGCGGCACAGCTCCTTGATCGAGCTCACGTCGATCATCCGGTAGTGCAGGTAGGAGTTGAGCTCGGGCATGTCCCGGGCGAGGAACCCGCGGTCGGTGCCGATCGAGTTGCCGGCCAGGGGAGCGGTCCCGCTGACCGGGACCCAGGCGCGGATGTAGTCGAGGACCTCTTTCTCGGCCTCCGCCACCGTCACTGCGGAGGCGCGGATCTCCTCGGTCAGGCCCGACGAGGAGTGCATGTCCCGCACCACCGGGAGCATCGCGGCCAGCTTGGCGTCCGAGGCGTGGATGACGATGTCCACGCCGTCGCCCAGGACGTTGAGTTCGGAGTCGGTGACCAGGGCCGCGATCTCCACCAGTGCGTCGTTCGCGGTGTCGAGGCCGGTCATCTCGCAGTCGATCCACACGATCCGGTCGTTCTTGGACTCCTTGTGGGGCGTCGGGCTCGACGACGCGACAGGGGTGGGACCGGGGTTCGACTCTGGCATCGCTCGACTATATCGCCGAGCGACCGCCCGAACGGACCCGGAGGATCAGCCCTCCGCCTGTCCCTCGCCGAGTTTGGCGTAGAATCGTCCCACGATCGGGGCCATGACCCCGCGCGGGGTGTAGTTGCCCGCCACCGACATCGCCTGGCCCAGGGGTCCCGGGACCACGCGCATCTTGTTCCGGGCGAGCGCGTCCAGCGAGATCCGGGCGGTGTACGTGGTGTCCACCCAGAAGCGATCGGGGACCAGGCGGTCGACGAAGGTCTTGTCCTCCTCGGCGATCTCCTCGGTGCGCACCGGGCCGGGCGCGAGCAGCGTGACGTTGACCCCGGAGCCCCTGAGCTCCCCGCGCAGCGACTCGGAGAAGGTGTTGAGGAACGCCTTGGTGGCGGCGTAGGTGGCGTTGTTGGGGATGGGCATGTTGCCTGCCGCCGAACCCACGTTGAGGATCGCGCCCGACCCACGCTCGACCATCCCGGGCAGGACCGCCAGCACGAGGTCGTGGCAGGCCACGGCGTTGACCTGCACCTGGCTCTTCTCGTAGTGGGGGTCGAGCGCGGCGACCGGCCCGAATGAGGCGATGCCGGCGTTGTTGCACAGGATCGAGATCTCGCGGCCCGCCAGCTCCTCCAGCAGCGGTGCCCGCTCGGCCGGATCGGACAGGTCGCAGGCCCGCACCTCGACCGTCACCCGGAACTGGCTCTCCAACCGCTCCTTGAGTTCCTGCAGCACCTCGCCGCGCCGCGCCACCACGATCAGGGAGTGGCCGCGGCGGGCCAACTCGGCGGCCAGCGCCATGCCGATCCCGGAGGAGGCGCCGGTGACGACAGCACGATTCGTCGCGGTGGGCAGGGGAAGCGGCATCATGCGTCCTCGGGTCAGGTGGTCAGGGCCGAGGGTGAGCGTACCGGCGAGGGTGGTGAACGGGGGAGTCGGTCACGACGAGCGCTCGCAGTGCGGCGGGAACCGCGACAGCGGGCAACGCGCCGGTCAGGGCCAACCACGCCGACCACGCCACAGCTACATCGTATTCACCGAATGTGCACCGACCATACCAGCGGAAATGGGACCGCCACCGGCCCTTTCGAGGCCTCAGACGAACCGCTGGGCACTAGGTTCTAGGGCGTGAGCAGCACCGGGACACCGCCCCCTCCAGAGACCGCCGCCTCGTCGTCGTCGTTGTCACCCGATCTCCGCCCCGCCACCCGCGGCCAGGTCTTCTCGTGGGCGATGTGGGACTGGGGGTCGGCGGCGTTCAACGCGGTGATCGTCACCTTCGTCTTCTCCGTCTACCTCACCGACTCGGTGGGGGCGGACCTCGACGGTCCGTTCTCGGCCGCCACCTGGCTGTCGATCTCGATCGCGCTGGCCGGCCTGGTGATCGCGCTGACCGCCCCGGTGATGGGCCAGCGCGCGGACCGGGGCGGCCGTCGCCGGCGGTCATTGGCCATCTGGACCTACCTCACGGTCGCGCTGACCGCGCTGATGTTCCTCGTCGACTCCGACGCGCCCTACCCGTGGTTCTTCGTCGGGCTGCTGCTGCTCGCGCTGGGGTCCATCACGTTCGAGTTCGCCGAGGTGTCCTACTTCGCGATGCTGCGGCAGGTCTCCACCCCGGCCACCGTGGGGCGGGTCTCCGGGTTCGGGTGGGCGATGGGCTACTTCGGCGGGATCTTCCTGCTGCTCGCCGCGTTCCTGGGCTTCATCTCCGGGGACGGCGACGAGCGGGGACTGCTGGGCATCCCCACCGACGGTGGCCTCAACGTGCGGCTGGTGTGCCTGGTCGCGGCGGTGTGGTTCGCGGTGTTCGCGCTGCCGGTGCTGCGGTCGGTGCCGGAGAACCGGCCCCGAGGGACGAAGGGCGACGACGACGAGGTGGGCTTCGTCGAGTCGTACCGCATCCTCTGGCGGGACCTCAGGGCCCTGTGGCGCCGGGACCCGCGGACCGTGAAGTTCCTCGTGGCCAGCGCGATCTTCCGCGACGGGCTGGCGGGGGTGTTCACCTTCGGGGCGATCCTGGCGGTCACCGTGTACGGGCTCGCGCCGGGGGATGTGCTGATCTTCGGGGTGGCGGCCAACGTGGTGGCGGCCCTGGGGGCGGCGGTCGCGGGAGTCGTGGACGACCTCGTGGGGCCCAAGGCGGTGATCATCGGCTCTCTCGCGGCGATGCTCGGCACGATGACCGTCCTGCTGTTCGTCGACGGCACCGCCATGTTCTGGCTCTTCGGCCTGCTCATGTGCCTGTTCGTGGGCCCGGCCCAGTCGGCGTCGCGCTCGTTCCTGGCCCGCCTGGCGCCGCCGGGCAGCGACGGCCAGATGTTCGGGCTCTACGCCACCACCGGGCGTGCGGTCTCGTTCCTCGCCCCGGCGCTGTTCGGCCTGTTCACGTGGGGGTTCGGCACCGACCGCGCGGGAATCGCCGGGATCGCCCTGGTCCTGCTCGTGGGCCTGCTCCTGCTGCTGCCCGTCAAGACCCCGACCCGCGCCGAGGCCTCGGGCAGCTGGGCCGTCTCGTACTAAGCCACGACTCCCCGTCTGACTGGAGGGCGATTGTGTACCTCAGACAAGAGTCGCGACGGCATCCGTAGAGTGGCGAGGTGCTTGATATTGCCGCGATCGCGAGTCTAATTGGCGCCCTAGGACTGGGGTCCGTCCTAGGGCAATGGATGACTTCTGGAAAAGACCGTCGGTCTAGTCGGGCTGACGCTCTCACCGCACTAGGTCGAGTCGAGACGGCTCGTTGGTCACCAACTCGAGAAGCTAGTGTGAGTTTTCAGGAAGCAGCTCGAGGTCTAATGACCGCGGCGTTGTTGGCCCGTGTACCGGCTTCTGTAGTGAGGGAGTATTTGGTCTTGGCTCAGGCTGCGGCCTGGCTAAGTCAAGACTCTTGGCGTGAGAACCCAGATGAGGACTGGGGCGGCGGCAGCATCAATGGCGAATTCGCCAATATTGTTCGCGACCACTCGCACCTACTTGCTGATGTGATCTGGGCGCCTACACCTTTACGCAAGATCTTCTCATCGAGGCAGTCTAAGAAACTAAGTGTTCGCACACAAAAGTTGGACAACACGAGCACCCAGAAGGAGTTGGCGCGTTCTAGAGAATACGGTGTCGCCTGAATTTCTTCCGACTCGCTCGTCTTCGATATTCGCGACGTCTGACAGTTCGGAATCTAATGTGGTCCCCTCCATGCCGATCCGCTTTCGAATCAAGGCCGGCGCCCGTGCAGTCTCGACTTGGACGAAGAAGACTATGGACTACTGCACAGGTACGAACCATGGGCCAGGTATTCGTCCCATTCGTGAGCAATGTGAACAATTAGCGAATTAATGTCGTCAAGGTAATCGGCCACTTCTGCTGCGGTTCTGCCGGCCTGAGAGAATACATCCCGAATGGCGAGATTGCGGTGCGCTACGTCGTTTCTGATTTGAACGAGCTTTTTTAGCGAGGCGGCAATTGAAGCCGACGGGACGGGATTAGCTATCCCTAGAACTTCCCAAACTAATGAAATGTGGCGTGGCTGAATGGTGCGCCCGTCTAATGGCGGTTGTGGACTATTGGATGTCGGTCCGGGCATCGTCGCAAATTGCGACGATAATTCAAGCCTTGTCAGCGCTAGCCGATGTGCCCACACTTTCTCGCTATCGCGAAGGCTAGTCATGCTCTCGAATTCGCTATGGGTCGCTAGGGGACGCAAAGAGGGGACCAGGTGTTTCACGAGTAAGTTCGATTGGCTAATGTGGCTCTTCCGGTTTTAGAGTGCGTTGATCCGTGCCTGGAGTCCG
>NZ_JAALDZ010000073.1:0-27588 GCF_014145125.1 Dietzia sp. CQ4
AGAGCCACCACGAGACCCTGCTGGCCGAGGTCGAGCCCGTCGCCAACGCCTCCCAGACGCTGTACAGCTCCCTGACCATCGCCGACTCGGCAGCCAACACCGCCTTCATCACCGGCGGGATAGAACCCGCCGAGCTCAGGGAGCGCTACCTCCAGGCCATCGCCACCTCGTCGGCGTCGATCATCGCCGCCTCCCTGGGCCTCGACCGAGCCGACGAGGAGTCCATCGACCAGTTGGCGCACATCAACGCCCAGTTGACCACCTACACCGGACTCGTGGAGACGGCACGGACCAACAACCGGGTCGCCAACCCTGTCGGCTCGGCGTACCTCGCGTCGGCGTCGACGCTCATGCAGGACACGATCCTGCCCGCGGCCGCCGACCTGTACGACCGCCAGTCCACGTCGGTGGGCGAGTCCGACCGCGAGTGGTCCTCGCCGCCGTGGGGTTCCTTCATCCTGCTGGGGATGGCGATCGCGGTACTGGTGCTGCTGCAACAGTGGCTGTGGAAGATCACCGGGCGGCGGATCAACCCGGCGTTGGGGCTGGCCTCGCTGCTCATGGTGGCGACCTTCCTGCTCACCATGATCGCCGGCTTCCTGGCCGCCAACAACAACGCGCGCGGCCTGTCCGAGGGCGCGGCACCGATGAACGAGCTCACCCGGCAGCGGATCGACGCCCAGAAGGTCCGCGCGCAGGAGACGCTCAACCTGGTGCGCCGGACCGATCCCGAGGGGTCGGCCGCCGAGCGGGCCGCCATCCTCAGCGGCGTCCGTGACTCGTTGACCGTCTACCTCGACCCGGACGAACAGTCCCGCAGCCGCATCAGCCTCGACGGCGACGGTGCCGTCACCAGCGCGATCGAGGCCCTGGACGACTGGATGGCCGCCCAGAACCGCGCCGATTCGCTCTACCAACAAGGCGACTACCAGGGCGCCATCACCATCTCCTCGGGCCAGGAGGAGGGCGATTCCGGTGCCGCGTTCGACGAGTTCGACGAGTCCATGCAGGACGCCATCGAGGAGGCCCGCGACACGCTGCGCACGCGCATCGACAACGCCCGGCGCACCTCCGCCACCGGGCCGGACCTGATCATGGCGCTGTCCGCCCTGGCCGCGTTCGCCGTGGTCGTGGGCATCGCGCCCCGGATCAGGGAGTACCTGTGAGCGCGCGGCCGGGGTGGCGGGCCGGGCGGCGGACCGCCCGCGTGGTGACCGGGGGAGTTCTGGTCGCCGCCCTGGTGTTCGCCGGTGCGTGTGGGGTCGACGACGACGAGGCACGCGGCGGCGACGGCGGGCCGGACCGGGAGATGATCTCCGAGGCCACGGAGTCGGATCACGTGGGGATCCCTGAGGTGTCGGCGGTGATGCCGCTGCCGGCCGGCGCGGTGATCAGCACCGAGGGCCCGACGGGGCTTCCCCAGGTGACCGCCGACGAGGCCTGCGACCCGCTGCCGAGCCTGCGACCGGACGACGCCACGCCCGAGGAGCGCGTCCCGCGCATCAGAGATCGGGGGCGGCTGATCGTGGGGCTGGACCAGGGCTCCAACCTGTTCTCCTTCCGCGACCCGGGCACCGGGCAGCTCACCGGATTCGACGTGGACCTGGCCCGCGAGATCGCCCGGGACATCTTCGGCGATCCCGGCCAGGTCGAGTTCCGCTCACTGACCTCGGTCAACCGGATCGAGGCGTTGGAGAACAACCAGGTCGACGTGGTGATCCGGTCGATGTCCATCACGTGCGCGCGGCGCGAGCTGATCACCTTCTCGGTGCCGTACTACCAGGCCTACCAACGCGTGTTGGCCGTGCGGGGATCCGGGATCACCGAGATCGAACACCTCGAGGGCCGACGGGTGTGCGTGGCGGCCGGCACCACCTCGGCGTCGCGACTGTGGGCGGAACTGCAGCGGCTCACGGTGCTGTCGGTCAACACGTGGGCCGACTGCCTGGTGGCCATCCAGCAGAACCAGGTGGACGCCATCACCACGGACGACGCGATCCTGGTGGGCATCACCGCCCAGGATCCGTACCTGGAGATCGTCGGGCCGCAGCTCAACGCGGAGCCGTACGGGGTGGGCATCGCCAAGTCGACCCCCGGCAACAACACCGACGGGCTGGTCCGGCAGGTCAACTCGACCCTCGAGCGGATCCGGGCCGACGGCACGTGGAACCGCATGTACTCCACGTGGCTCTCCGGGCTCGGCCCGAGCCCCGGGATGCCCGAACCGGCCTACGTGCCGGAGGAGCCGAGATGAGCTACCGGAAATGGGACGACGGGCCCACGGTCGACGAGCCGACCGCGGGGACCGAGGCCACGTTCCGCCCCGAGCCGGGGTCGGTCACCGGCGCACTCGAGGTGACGGGCGCGGCGGGGCACACGGAGGCGGTGGGGCACACGGAGACGCGGGGGCACTCAGAGGCGTCATGGGACACCGAGGCGACGGAGTCCACGTCGGCGGTCGCCGCCACCGGCGCGATGCAGGCCACCGGGGCGATCTCCGCGACCGGGGCCGTCTCCATGACGGGATACCTCGAGGACACCGCGGGGTCGGGCAGCACCTCGGACGCATCCGGCAGCCCGGGCTCCCGCGACGACGAGGCGGGTGCCGTCACCGGGCCCGTGGCCACCGCGGACACCACCGACGACCCCGAGTCGCGTACCCGATCGGTCCCCGCCGAGCGGCCCTCCGCCCGGACCGGCGAGGTCACCACCGGCGACCGAACCGGCTCGGCACCGTTCCGGATGCGGCAACCCAGCAAGCCCGAGGACCGGCCGAGTCCGGCGTCGGAGGGGCTGGTGGACCTGCCGTACATCATCCCGGTGGACCCCAACTCGGCCATGCTATCGCCGGAGGACATCGAGGCCGAGTGCGAGGCCTCCGGTGGCCGTCTGCCGCGGCCCGAGCTCCGACCCGGCGACGTGGTGGCCGACCAGTACGAGGTGCGCGGCGCGCTCGCCCACGGCGGGATGGGCTGGATCTACCTCGCGGTGGACCACAACGTCTCCGACCGGTGGGTGGTGCTCAAGGGCCTGCTCCACGCCGACCAGGCGGAGGCGCAGGAGGTGGCGGTGGCCGAGCGCGAGATCCTGGCCGAGCTCTCCCACCCGTCGATCGTCCGGATCTACAACTTCATCCACGACGACTGGGCCACCTCGCCCACGCACGGCGGGTACATCGTCATGGAGTACGTCGGCGGCCCCAGCCTGCGGGACGTGCGGCGGTCGGCGCCCGGCCGGGTCCTGCCCGTGGAGAAGGCGATCGCATACGTCCTCGAGGCCCTCACAGCGCTGTCCTACCTGCACTCCGTGGGGCTGGTCTACAACGACCTCAAGCCCGAGAACATCATGCTCACCGAGGACCACGTCAAGCTCATCGACATGGGCGCCGTCTCGGGCGTGGGCGACTACGGGCACATCTACGGCACCCCGGGCTTCCAGGCACCGGAGATCCCCGTGACCGGCCCCACCATCGCCTCCGACCTGTACACCGTGGGGCGCACCCTGGCCTCGCTGATCGTCCGGCTCCCGGTGGTCGACGGCCGCTACGCCGACGGGATCCCCTCCCCCGTCGAGGAGCCGGTGTTCAGCCGGTACGACTCGCTCTACCGGTTCCTGCTGCGCTCCACCAACGAGGACCCGAACATGCGGTTCCGTAGCGCCAACGGGATGGCCGGGCAGCTCATGGGGGTGCTGCGGGAGGTGCTGGCGCTGCGCACCGGGAAACCACACCCCGCGTTCTCCTCGGTGTTCTCGCCGCAGCGGTCCACCTTCGGCACGCTGTTCACGGTCGAACCGACCGACTTCCTCGTCGACGGCCACGCCCGCGACACCACCCTGACCGGGGCAGAACTCGTCGACGCCCTGCCCGTGCCACTGATGGAATCCTCCGATCCCGCCGGGCGCATCTTCGCCGCCACCTCGTACACCTCCGTCGAGCAGCGGATCGACACACTCCGTGAGCTGTACTCCGACTCGGAGTCCGAGGCCCACGAGAGCGTGGGCGTGATCATGTCGCTCACCCGCGCCTACCTCGAGAGCGGCGACCTCGCAGCGGCCGAGGCGCTGCTGGAGGAGAACGCCCACCGACTGCGCTCGGAGTGGCGCCTGGTCTGGTACGTCGGGGTGATCGCGCTGCTCAAGGGCGACCCCGTGGGCGCGTACCCCAAGTTCCAGCAGGTGTTGTCGGCAATGCCGGGCGAGAACGGCCCCAAGCTGGCGCTGGCCGCGACGGCGGAGCTCATCCTCGACGTGTGCCCGGAGGGGGACCGGACCCGCTGGGCGCGCTCGAGCGAGCACTTCTACCGCACGGTGTGGTCGGTGGACCGGGCGGCGGTCAGCTCCGCGTTCGGCCTGGCGCGTCAGCTGCAGAGGCGCGGAGAGGTGTCCGCCGCGATCGAGGAACTGGACCGGGTGCCGCCCAACTCGCGTTATTCGGCGCTGGCCAACCTCACGGCGATCCTCCTGCTGTGCCAGGGGCGGCCCCTGCAGGAGACCGAGGAGTCCCACCTGCGGGAGGCCGCGCGCCGGGTGACCAACCTGTCCGCCGGCGAGCACCGGGCGTTCCAGATCCGGCTGACCGTGCTCACCACCGCGCTCGCCTGGATCCAGCTTCCCGGCAACGAGCCCTCGCCCTCACCGTTGATGCGCGGGGTGCCGTTCACCGAGTTCGGACTGAGGACGGGTGCCGAAACCGTGTTGCGGACCCTCGCGCGGTCCACCGAGACGCGTCAGCAGCGCTTCCGCCTGGTGGACCAGGCCAACAGCATCCGGCCGAGGACGATGTTCTGACCCGTCCCGGGGACCGGATGCTCAGTCCTCGGGGTCGCTACGCCGCCGGGAGGCCCACAGGATCAGGGTCACCCCGGCCGCGGCGGCGGTGAGCGCCCACAACAGCAGGTCGGTCGCGCCCACTCCCGTCTCCGCCAGGGATCCGCGGACCTGCGAGTTGGCGCGTGCCCACTCCGACGACGGCGCGCCCTCGCGCGGCGTCACCGAGTTCACCGGGATCTGACCGGGGCCGTTGGCGCCGTCGGGTCCGGCGGGCGAGGGCGTGGACCGCGGCGGCGAGGGGGGCGCAGAGCTGGGGGCAGAGGTCGCAGGAGTTGACGTGACGGGAGCGGCCGGGACGGAACCGGATCCGGCCGACCCGCCGCTGGAACCGCCGGCGGACCCGTTCCAGGGCCAGCCGGGCAACCCGCCCTGCGACCCGCCCAGTGACCCGCCGATCGAGCCCCCCAGGGACCCGAGCCCCGGCCCCAGGATGAGCCCGATCACCCCGATGATCACCACCGGCCAGATGACGTCCGGAAGGTCCGCAGACCCGCCGCCCGACGCGGGCCGGATCACCAGGCGTCGGACGGAGGTGTACGTCGCACCGTCGGGCAGGGTGACGGTGAACTCGACGTCATAGGTCCCGGCCCTCGACGGGGTGCCCACCAGGACGCCGTCCTCGAGCCGCAGGCCCGGCGGCAGAGTCGAGGCGTCCACCGCGAGCACGGCCCCCTCGGGCGTGCGCGGCAGGAACGGTTCGGGCCCGAAAGATCGCCCGATCGTGCCGTCGGGAAGTCGGTTGACCGGGTCGGTGGGGTCGGTGCCGAGCTGGTCCTCGACGAGATCCGGCAGGCCGTCACCGTCGGTGTCCACGACCCCGATGTCGGTGAACGACACCCAGATCATCGGACTCACGCTCTGGCGTTGCGCGTAGTTCTCCACGTCGCGGGGCACCGATACCTCGTCGACGACCCTCGCCGTCTGGCCGGGTGCGAGATCGAGTGCCGCGACCGTGGTGCCGCGGGCCGGGGAATCGGCTGACCGGGGGGTGTCGGCGCCGTAGAGGGTCACGGTCCGCGAATCGGAGCCGACGGCGCCGGTGATGGTGCTGCTGACGTCGAATTCGGCCTCGCCCGAGACCAGATAGTCGCCGATCCCCACGGCGTACCGCCCGGTTCGGCCCGTGTCGGTGGCATTGCGGACGTGGTAGGTCCGGTCGATCGACTCACCCGGCGACATCGAGCACGGGTCCACCTCGGGGGTCCCGCCGATCGCGCCCTCCGGATCGGAGAGCGCGGGCCCGCCGGCGAGGTCGCACCCCCACGATCCCAGGACGAGGTCAGGTGCATCCGACCAGGTGGAGCCGTCGAGCGAGAACTCCAGGTCGGTGTGCGCGTCCAGTGGCGCGGCGGTGATGGCGCGGGCGACCGATGCCCCGCCGAGCACCAGGGTGACCGCCGTCGCGAGAGCCACCGGGATCAACCCCACCGTCCGACGACCTCGCGACCGGCCGGGCCGCGTATCGCGGGCGGGCTCGGTGACACGCGGAGATCGTGGGTGCTTCGGCATCGACCAGCTTCGTCAGGACCGGGCTGAGGCCCGGGGGGTGGCCCCCACTGTAAGCGTAAGGACGTTCTTAGGTAAAGGTGTCCCTGTCACTCCCCCAGCCCCAGGACCCTGTCGCACGCCCGGGCGATCGCCAGCTCCTCGTCGGTCGGCACCACCAGAACCGTGACCCGGCTGCCAGGCGTCGAGATGACGCGTTCCCCTGAACCGTTCTCGTTGGCCTCCGGGTCGATCTCCACCCCCCAGCCACCGAGAGTGGACAGGGCGTCCGCACGCAGGCGGGCGACGTTCTCGCCCACTCCCGCGGTGAACGTGATGGCCCCGACGTCGCCGAGAACCGCCCAGTAGCCGCCGATGTAGCGACGCAGTCGATGGATCACCACCTCGTAGGCGAGCACGGCGTCGTCGTCGCCGGCATCGACCCGTGCGAGCAGTTCCCGGAAGTCGCGGGCGCCCGCCAACCCCTCCAGCCCCGACCTGCGGTTGAGCAGGGTGGAGACGTCCTCGGGCGACATGCCCCGGTCGCGGATGAGGTGGATGATCAGACCGGGGTCGAGGTCGCCGGGACGCGTGCCCATGACCAGGCCCTCGAGCGGAGTCAGGCCCATGGAGGTGTCGACCGCCCGCCCGCCGGCGATCGCCGAGGCCGACGCCCCGTTGCCGAGGTGCAGCACGATCTGATCGAGCTCGTCGTACGGCCGACCCAGGATCTCGGCGGTGCGGCGAGAGACGAACTCGTGGCTGGTGCCGTGGAAGCCGTATCGGCGCAGGTCCCATCTGCTCGCCACCGCGCGGTCGATCGCGTAGGTATGAGCCGCGGCGGGCAGGGTGTGGAAGAACCCGGTGTCGAACACCGCCACGTGCGGCAGGCCGGGCAGCAGCTCGCGGGCCACGCGGATCCCGCGCAGGTTGGCGGGGTTGTGCAGCGGCGCCAGCAGCTCGAGCTTCTCGATACCCGCCTCCACCTCGGGTGTGACCTTGACCGGATCGTGGAAGTCCGGCCCGCCGTGGACCACCCGGTGACCGATCGCCTCGACCCCCAGGTCGGTGGGGTGGGCGCCGAGCTCGCCCGCGAGCTCCAGCACCCGGCTGAGCGCCACGGTGTGGTCTGGGACCGCCGCCTCCACGCTGCGCTCCCCACCCGGCGAACCGGCCAGGTCACCGCGCCGCACGGTCAGCGTTCCGACGGGCTCGCCGATGCGCTCGACCAACGCCCACGCCAGCTCGGAGTCAAGCGCGGTGTCGAGGATCTGCAGCTTGAGCGAGGAGGAGCCGGAGTTGATGACGAGGACGCGGGTCACGACTCGCCCTCGCGGGCGCCGGCGGTCCCCTGAGCCTCAACTGCTGAACCCTGCGCCTGAACGGCTGCACCCTGCGCCTGAACGCCTGAACCCTGCGCCTGAACGGCGGTGATGGCGACCGTGTTGACGATGTCCTCCACCAGCGCGCCGCGGGAGAGGTCGTTGATGGGCTTGCGGAGCCCCTGCAGGACCGGCCCGATCGCGACGGCGCCGGCGGTGCGCTGCACGGCCTTGTAGGTGTTGTTGCCGGTGTTGAGGTCGGGGAACACCAGCACGGTGGCCCGGCCGGCCAGCGGCGAGTCCGGCATCTTCTTGCGGGCCACCGTGGGATCGACGGCGGCGTCGAACTGCAGCGGTCCGTCCACCACGAGGTCCGCCATCGGGTCCCCCTCGGCGGCCGCGGCGATCCGTGCGCACACGATCTCGGTGGCCTCACGCACCTTGTCGACGTCCGCTCCGCTGCCCGAGTCGCCCGTGGAGTAAGACAGCATCGCGACTCGCGGGTCCACACCGAACCGGGACGCGGTCTCGGCGGAGGACAACGCGATGTCGGCGAGCTGCTCGGCGGTCGGGGCGGGGACGACCGCGCAGTCGCCGAACGCCAGGACGTGGTCTGAGAGGCACATGAGGAACACGCTGGACACGGTCTTCACGCCCGGCCTCGTCCGGATGATCTCCAGCGCGGGTCGGATGGTGTGCGCAGTGGTGTGCGCGGCACCCGAGACCATGCCGTCGGCGAGGCCGGTGTGCACCATCATCGTGGCGAAGTAGGAGATGTCGAGCATCCGGTCGCGGGCCACGTCCAGCGTCATGCCCTTGTGCTCGCGCAGCTCCGCGTACTGCCGGGCGAACGGCTCGGCGTGCTCGCTGCTGCGTGGGTCGAGGACCTGCGCCCCGGACAGGTCGATGCCCAGTTCATCCGCGCGTCGCTGCACGGCCTCGGGGTCGCCGAGGATCGTCAGGTCGGCGACATCCCGGCGCAGCAGCCGGCCGGCGGCGTGGAGGATCCGGTCGTCGTCGCCCTCCGGCAGCACGATGTGCCGCTTGTCCGCGCGGGCGCGCTCGAGGAGCTGGTGCTCGAACATCTGCGGCGTCATGACGTCGGGGGTGTCCACACGCAGGCGGGCGAGCAGTTCCTCGGTGTCGACGTGCTTCTCCATGAGGCTCAGTGCCGTCTCGACCTTGCGCCCGGAGCCGGAGTACACGCGTCCCCGGGTCTCGGCCGCCAGGCGGGCGGTGTCGTAGGTGCCGTGGTCGGTGCACACGATCGGCAACGTCGAGCGCATGCCACGGACCAGTCGATCCATCGCCGCGTTCGGCATCAGGCTCCCGTTCCAGATCATCCCCGCCAATGAGGGGAAGCCCTCCGCGCCGTGCGCGGTGAGCACAGCGAGAACGGCGTCGGTCCGGTCAGCGGGAACGATGACGACCATGCCGTCCACCAGCCGCTCCAGGATCCGCTCACCGGTCATCCCGCCCACCATCAGTGCCATGACCTCTCGGTCCAGCAGGGCCGGGTCACCGGAGTAGAGGGTGCCGTCCACGGCATCCACCAACTCCCCCATCGTGGGCGCGGTGAGCAGGGCCTGGCTCGGCAGCGTCCAGGCGGGCAGGTCCAGGGGCGCGAGTTCGGCCTGGATGGCCTCCAGCGCGCTGGGGTCGCACCGGTTGACCACGATCCCCACCGGGTGCGCGTGCTCGACCCTGAGCTCCTCGAGCGTCAGCCGGGCGTTGGTGCCGATCTCCCCTGGTGTCCGGTCGGCGCCGCGGATCACCAGGAGCACGGGCGCGCCGAGGTTCACGGCGAGTGTGGCGTTGAAGTCGAACTCGGTGGGACTGGGCACTCCCGTGTAGTCGGTGCCGAGGATCACCACCACATCGCACTGCCCGGCCACCACGTGGTACCTGTCCACGATCTCCGCCAGCGCCGAGTCGCGGTCCTCGTGGACGCGGTCGTTGGTCACGCCGATGCAGTCCTCGTAGTCGAGGTCCACGGTGGTGTGCTGGAGCAGCATCTCCACGATGCGGTCGCGCGGGGGTTCGGTGTCCGTGCCGGTGCCGGCATCGGCATCGACGACGCGCGGCGCGACGGTGACCGGGCGGAACACCCCCACCCTCTGTACGGTCCCGGCGAGAATGCGCAGGAGGCCGAGGGCGACGGTCGACTTCCCGGTGTCGCCCTCGGGGGCCGCCACGTACACAGCGGACGACGACAGGGGCATGTCGGTCACCGGGGACGGAATCGTGGGCGCGTCGGTCTCGGGCGGGAGAGTCTCGGATACGGGGGAATCGGGCACGAGGGCATTGTGACAGCGCGAGCCCGCCGACACACCTCGTACACGCCATGCAGACCCGTCGCGCGCCCCGACGCGCGGCCGCGCCGGCGAGATGCCGGGAAGGGCTGACGCGCTGCGGTCAGGGGCCGGGTCAGACATCGGTGAGCCTGTCGACGCCGGGCGGGAGCCATGTGCAGCGGCCGGGCGAACCGGGGTCCGCGACGGTCGTCCACGCCGACGGGCCGTCGCCGACGAACGCGTGGTGGACGGGACACCCCAACGTCCCGTTCCCGACGGTCGTGGGTCCGCCTCGCGACCATTCCTTCACGTGATGGAACTGGCTCCTCCTGGCGGGTGCGGTGCATCCCGGGAATGAGCACCCTCCGTGCGCCGCGTAGAGCACCAGGCGCTGGATGGCGGAGGCCAGGCGCCGGCCGGGGTGGGCGTCGACGTCGATCCGGTGCAGTTCCTCGCGACCGTCTCGCAGCAGCGAGACGAACCACGGGAGCGCCCCGGCCATCGAGACGGCCTGACGGACGCTGACCTGGGTGCCTGCGTCGGTCTCGACGAGCGCGGCGGGTTCCTCTAGTTGTTCCGGCGTGACGCGCACGACGATGGTGGCGATCCCCTTGGGCCGGGCGGGGTCGACGTTCGACCCGAGTGCCCACTGGTGCGCGAGTGCGTCGTGCGCCCGCTGCTCCGGGGTGCGCTCGTCCGACCCGGGTTCGCAGGCCACGGCCCCGCCGGGTCCGCCGAAGTCGCCCAGCGCACGCTCGACGAGCGCCCGGGCGCGAGGAGTCAGAGTCATGGTCAGCGTGCTGGTGCCGTCGGGGCGGACCGCGCCGAGCCGGGCAGAGCGCCGCCGCTCCTGGTGTTCCTCGCGGTCCTTACCCCGGTCGGGACACAGCGCGGCTATCCGGCGGGCTGCTTCCGTCCGCAACCGCGCCGGGGCGACCGCTCGAGCGAACTCTGTCAGTTCCTCCGCGAACCGGGTCGTGGCCGACCCTCCCATCGTCCCGGGCAGCCCGGAGACAGCCCTGGAGATGATCCGCTCGTGCTCGGCGGTGATCTCTCCGACCGCCGCCGCCCGCCCGGCCGGGGTGGCCTGCCTTCCGCCCGCCTCGATCCGCCCGTGTACGACGCCTCGGGCCAGGCCCAACTTCTCTGCGAGCAACGCGGCGACTCCCCCGGCGGACCGCCCCTTCTGCCGGTGCAGGCCCGCCAGTTCGGCAGTGGCGCGCGCTCCGGCGGCCTCCAGCCGACGTGCCGCGATCTCGGCACGACCCACGGCGTCGACCAGCACGTCCGCGTCATGATCCGACCAGTCGACCTGGCAGAGGCTCTCCACGGAGGCCTCGAGAAATGCGAGTACGTCAGCCAGTGTGGCCGTCTCCGACCCCTGCCCCGGCGCGTCCCACACCCCCTGTTCCATGACCCGGACTATAGAACACACGTACGACAACGACCCGGTGGCACCAGGTCTCCCTGAGGGGTGACTTCGGTTCCTCGCGGGGTCGTGTACCCCCTAGGCTGGGTACGTCACGCGAGGAGCGCCCGGCCAGGTGTCTCGGCCGGTCCGATCACCGGGAGAGGACGGAACACAGTAGTCGACGACGAAATGGGCTGGCGCACGACGGATCAGGGAGATGGCGACCGGAGGATGACAGCCCATCAGGACAGCTCGGGCCCAGTGGACCACCAGGACAGCTCGGGCCCAGTGGACCACCAGGACAGCTCGGACCCAGCGGACTCGCAGGACTCGCAGCCCACGCAGTCGCCGGCACCACTGACCCGGACGATCGTGCTGGCCGTGGCGATCTGGCTCGCAGGACTGATTCCCCTCACTCTCCTGGCCCGCACGCCCGACTGGAGCGTCCGGTTGTACGAACTGGCGGTGACCGACTCCTCCATCCGGTGGGGAGACGTATTGTCCGAGGCGAGCGTGCTCCTCCTGGTCGGCCTGTACGCCGCAGTCGGGGTGCACCTGCTGATCTCGCACCTCCGCGCGCGGACAACCGGGTGGACTCCGGTGATCACCTATGCCGCCGGCGGACTGTCCGTGATCATGGCCCTCTGGCTGAATCTCGCACTCAAGGACGCCTACTCCAGGGTGCGCCCGTGCCATCTCCACGAGGTGAGTTCGATCTGTCCGGCCCCGGACAACTGGTCCTTCCCCAGCAGTCACACCGTGATCGCCTTCGCGATCACGGCCGCCCTGCTCGCGGTCAAACCGCTACTGGCCTGGGTGGCTGTGCCACTCGCCGTGGCCGGAGGCAGCGCCCGGGTCCTCGCCGGTGACCACTATCCCCACGACGTCCTCGCCGGCGCCCTGCTGGGCACGACCCTGTGCCTCGGGGTGATCGCTCTCAGTGCTCTCCCGTCCGGCCGTCGGGGGCCGGACGTCCGGGTCGGACCACCCGTCCGATCACCCCGCCGGTCAACCTAGTCGACGACGACGAGGACCAGCCCGAAATCGCCGGCCGCATCGGTCCAGACCGACTGACCGCCGAATCCGTGTCCCGCGAGCTCGTCGACGAGTGCGTGGGGCTCGAACTTCCGGGCGATCTCGGTGCGGATCCCCTCACCGGCGGCGAGCGTGCGCTCCCGCCCGAGCGTCGGGAAGTCGATCCGCACCTCGCGCACCGCGCGCAGCCACATCTCGATCCGGCTCTCCCCGGCGTTCCACACGGCCTCGTGCCGGAAGTCGCGGCGGTCGAGGCCCGTGCACTCGACGGTCCGCGCGATCACGTCGAGCATGTTGAGGTTGAACTCGGCGGTGACCCCGGCGGCGTCGTCGTAGGCCGCGACCAGCCGGTCCGGATTCTTTACCAGGTCGAATCCCACGGCCAGCCGGTCACCCGGGGCCATGATGCCGCGCATCATGCGGAAGAACCCGGCGCGCTGCGACTCGCTGAAGTTGCCGACGGTGCCGCCGAGGAACAGCACCAGCCGTCCGCCCGGCTCACCCGGCAGCGGGCCGTCGAGAGCGGTGATGTCGCCGATGACCGGGTCGATCCGCAGACCCGGATACTCCTGCTCGAGCGCGCGGGCGGTCTCGAAGAGCATCTCGGTGCTGATGTCCAGGGGCACGAATCCCGCATCCGCGCTCCCGGCCGCCAAGACGTCGAGCAGCACCCGGGTCTTCTCGCAGGTCCCGGCCCCGAGCTCGACCACCGTCGAGGCCGCGCCCACGATGTCGCCGGCCCGGGACCGCAGGATCTCGGCCTCGGCCCGGGTGGGGTAGTACTCCGCCACGCGGGTGATCTGGTCGAACAGCAGGCTGCCCTTCTCGTCGTAGAACCAGCGCGGGGGCAGGGTGGGCGGGTCGGAGAAGAAGCCTTCGAGCAGGTCCGACTCCAGCGCGGCGGTGTCGGGGTCGGTGGACTCCGTCGTCGTCGTGGTGGTCGTCGTCGTAGTCGTCGTCGTGGTCGGGTTCTCGGTGTCGGTCATCGGGCGAGCCTCAGTCCCGTCGCCGCCCACCGGGATGAGGCGGGGAAGAAGTTCCGGTAGGTGGGTCGCGTGTGGCCCGCCGGGGTGAGTGCGCTGCCACCACGTAGGACGTGCTGGTCGGACATGAACTTGCCGTTGTACTCGCCGGCGGCGCCCTCCTCGGTGACGAACCCCGGGTAGGGCAGGTAGGCGCTGGCGGTCCATTCCCAGACGCCGCCGATCGTCCGATCCGTGGCGGGTTGCGGGTGGCAGCGGTCGGGGTCGAGCTCGTCGCAAATCTCCCAGCCGGCGGTGGCGACCTCCCACTCGAACTCGGTGGGCAGGCGGGCCCCGGCCCACCGGGCGTACGCGTCGGCCTCGTAGAAGGACACGTGGCACACGGGTTCGGCGTCCACGACCGGACGGCGACCCGAGAGGGTGAAGGTGGTCCACTCGCCGTCGGCGGCGGGAGCCCCTGCGGTGCCCGCGGACGCGCTCCCGCCGACACCGTCCTCGCGCCTCCAGTACCCGGGTGCGTCCCAGCCCTCGTCCTGCACGGCGGCCCACCCGTCGGAGAGCCACAGCTCGGGGCGGGCGTACCCTCCGTCGGCCATGAACTCCTTCCAGTCGGCCACCGTGACCTGGCGGGTCGCCACCTGTCCGTCGGGGATCCACACCCGGTGACGCGGGCGCTCGTTGTCGTAGGAGAAGCCGTCGTAGGAGGAGCCGCCGGAGGGCTGATCGTCATGGGTGGACCCGGAGCGGTTGGCCGGGTCCGCGGCGCCGACCCGGGCGACCCCTTCGACGAGGTCACACCAGCCCGCCTCCCCCGGTGCCGCGGCGACCGGGTCCGCGGACCTGTGCACGTAGACGGGGTCGGTCGGATTGTGCGAGAAGAGGTGTTTGGCATCCATGAGCATCAGTTCCTGATGCTGCTGCTCGTGGTGGCAGCCCAACTCGAGCAGCTCCAGCCCACGGTCGTCGACCCGGCCCGCCTCGAGCGCGGCCACCACCGCGTCGTCGACGCGTGCCCGGAAGTCGCCGATCTCCGCCACCGACGGGCGGGTGATGAGCCCGCGCTGGGGCCGGGGCTGCCGCGGGCCGACGGCCTCGTAGTACGAGTTGAACAGGAACCGGAAGACCGGCTCGGGCGAGGAATAGCCCGGCAGTCGACCCAGCACGAACTCCTCGAAGAACCACGTGGTGTGCGCCCGGTGCCAGGCCGCAGGGCTGGCGGCGGTCATCGACTGCGGGACCTGGTCCTCGGCGCTGAGACGGGAGGCCAGCAGGTCGGTGAGCCGGCGGACGTGCAGGAACTTCTCGACCGCGGCCCCGGCGCTGCGCCCCGGAACCGTCTGTGGCCCTTCGGTGGTGACATCTCCGACAGTCATGGGATCTCCCCCGGGTTCGTGGTCGGCGGTCGGACTGCCGCCAGACTAACCACGGGGTGGTTCGGTGCCCACCGCTGTTCGGATGACCCGGCCTGCTAGGTCGCACCGCCGGGGAACGGCACCGGGGCCGCGGCCGTGAGGTTGCGCCGCTCGTGCTCGAGGAGCCGGAGGCGGTACTCGGGACAGTTGCCCATCCCGCCGTCGGCGCGGATCACCCGGTGCACCGGGATGACGAACGGCACCGGCACGAGGGTGCACAACCGCCCCACCCGGCGGGCGTTGCGCGGCCGTCCCGCATCCACGCTGACCTGCCCGTAGGTCGAGGTCTCCCCGTACGGGATGTGCTGGATCTCGCGGTAGGCCTCGCGGGAGAACTCGTCGTGCACACCGGCGGCGGCCCAGTCCACCGGAACGGTGAACTCACGCAACCGGCCCGCACAGTAGGCCTCGAGCTGGTCCGCCACCCGGTCGAGGTGCTCAGCGGCCGCGCCGGGCTCGGACCTGTTCACCTCGTCGTCGTCGTCGGACGGTTCCACGGCCAGCCACGACGCGACGTCCCCGTCCACGCCACTCGGGTCCGGCCCCACCTGGTCCAGGCGCGCCAGGCCTTGAGGGGTGGCCTCGACGATCATCCGACCGGCGGCCGTGTCGAGTACCCGGACGGACCTATCGGCGGTCCCGCGGGGCGACGTCACGCCTCACACCACGCTCGGCCGGTCCGGGTTGGTCACATCGGCGTCGGCGGCGTCGAGGAGCTCGAACAGCGCGTCGGCGCCGTCGCGGGCGACCGCCGACATCTCGGCGGAGGTGATCGGGACGGCCTGCAGCCGGGTGAGCAGTGGCCCGGTCCCGTCCGGGCCGCCGGTCTCGTCGACCACCTGCAGGTCGGGCCACAGGAACGGCGGGGTGAGGACCAGGTGCTCGCAACGTCGGCCGGAGTCGACGAGCCCCACCGCGCCGGGGATCACCGCGCCCGGTGCCACGTGGATGGACCCGGTGGCGACGGCCAGGGCGCACGCGTCCAGGACGTCGGCCATGGCGCGGTGTCCGGTGCGGCCGACGGTGACGAACTCACTGCGGATCTGCCGACCGTCGGGCGTGGTGACGTTGGTGGGGAGCTCACGGGCGCCGACGGTGGCGTAGGTGGTGAACCCGGGCGCGGGGACGTTGTCGACGACGACGATGTCGCAGTGCCACTCCGTGGTCTGACCCTCCTCGTCGGCTTCCGTCTTGTGCGGGTAGCGCAGGACGCGGACCGACTCGGCCACGTCGAGGAGACCCTCGAGGCCGGAGAGGTCAGCCTTGTCCGGGCCCGGGACGGTGCTCGCGTCGCTCACGCCAGGTCACGCAACCGCGGCTCGAGGTCGGTCTTGAACAGGTCCAGGAACCGCTTCTGGTCGTGGCCCGGCGCGTGGAACACCAGGTGATTGAGGCCGGCGTCGACGTACTGCTTGACCTGCGCGACCGCGTCATCGGGGTCCGAGGCGACGATCCAGCGCTTGGCGACCTGCTCGATGGGCAGCTCGTCGGCCAGGCGCTCCATCTCGCGCGGCGAGTCCACCGAGTGCTTCTGCTCGGGCGTCAGCGAGAGCGGCGCCCAGAAGCGGCAGTTCTCCAGGGCCGCCGCCGGGTCGGGGTCGTAGCTGATCTTGATCTCGATCATCCGGTCGATCCGGGAGGAGTCACGGTCGTTGATTCCCGCGCCCTCCTCCACCGCCGGCAGGAGCTTGTCGGTGTAGAGCTCCATGCCCTTGCCCGAGGTGCAGATGAAGCCGTCGCCCACCCGGCCGGCGTACTTGGCCACCACGGGTCCACCGGCGGCGATGTAGACCGGCACGCCACCCTCGGGCACGTCGTAGAGGAACGCATCCTTGGTGGTGTAGAAATCGCCGTCGAAGTTGGTGGTCTCGCCGGTCCACAGCTCGCGCATGAGCCGGACCGACTCGCGCAGGCGGGCGAACCGCTCCTTGAACTCGGGCCACTGCCCCTGGTGGCCGGTGGCGATCTCGTTGAGCGCCTCGCCGGTGCCCACGCCGAGGAAGATGCGGTCCGGGTAGAGGCACGCCATGGTGGCGAAGGCCTGCGCGAGCACCGCCGGGTTGTAGCGGAACGTGGGGGTGAGCACGGAGGTGCCCAGCTGCAGGCGCTCGGTGCGCTCCCCCACGGCCGTCATCCACGCCAGGGAGAACGGGGCGTGGCCGCCGTCGTGGCGCCACGGCTGGAAGTGGTCCGAGACCGTGGCCGAGTCCATGCCCGCCTGCTCCGCCAGGACCGCGTATTCGACCAGGTCGCGCGGGCCGAACTGCTCGGCCGAGGCCTTGTAACCGAGCTTCAGGGCGGAGGTGGGGGGCATCGACGACTCCTCGTTGATTAAGTGAGCGACTTGACTGCCGCTGCGAGCGGGGCTGGGGCCGAGTATGCCAGTGGGCCCTATGAAGCCCGCGGAGTCGGTCGTGCTAGGCCCCGCAGGGGTGGTGACCTTGCGCAACACCGCTCAATCATGAAGAAACAACAACATTGGAACCAGTCCAGCCTGCTGCAGCGACCGCGACGGGCGGTGAAAGCCCCTGCCGAACACGACACTTACCGATTACGAGGGATTTACACCTTCCTTAATATAATGTAACACTTACATAGGTTCCTGAGATGAACTAGATGTCGAAGCGAGACCAGAACGCTGGCCCCCGATCGGCAACGCACCCCTCCCGGGCCGCAACGGTGGCCCCTTTCGGAAAGGTCGGCGCATGAACGCCAACGCACCCCTAGCAACCGACGTCCAGCAGGGCCGACGCCGTAAGCGCAAGGCGATACTCGCCGGCGGCCTGGTCCTGGGCCTCGGCGTCGCGGCGACTCTCGCCGCGTGGTCGGACGACGTGTTCGCCAACGGCACGTTCAACACCGGTTCGTTCGAGCTGCAGGCCGCACTGGATGGCGAGGACTTTCAGGACTACGACGGCCCGGGCGAAGACGGCTCGGCCACGTTGTCGTTCCAGCTCGAGGCGCTAAAGATGGCCCCCAGCCAGACGGTGTACGCTCCGCTCACCATCGGCACCGAGACCGGAACGTCACTCGACGGCGAGTTCACGCTGTCCGGCGTCACCTCCGCTGGTGACTACGCAGGCGTGCTGACCTACCAGATCTACTCGGGCGCAGACGCCCACGGCGATTCGTGCAACCCGACCGATGCCGCGGCCGGCCTGACCGCGTGGACCGGTGGCGCTAACGCCCCGGTGGACGCTGTCGCCGGCACCAACACCCCGCTGGTCGTCCTGGCTGATAATGACGACCCCTACCAGCACCTCTGCTTCGCCGTCACCATGGGCACGGCCGGGGGCGATGTCGCCGCCAACCAGGATGCTGTCGAAGCGGCCGCCACGGCGGGGACCGGTGCCGAGACCACCGTCCAGTGGGTCTTCAACGGCCAGTCCACTGACGAAGTCTGATTCCTCGCCAAATCCGTCACAGTTCTGAACCACACATGGGAGGACGAGCCGCCCATCAGCCGCTCCCGGTTCAGCCAGAACGTGACTATCCACCCGCTCTGAGCGGGGCGGCTGCTACCGCCCCGCTCAGAGCGTCCCCCCGCCGCATGAAAGGCCCCCAGTGTCCGACCTCGGTTCCAGCCCTCGGCCCACAACCAACCGTCGGCGCGTCCGCGCGCTCTTGGCCGGAGGCCTTGTACTCGGCGTCGGCGCTACCATGACTCTTGCTGCGTGGTCCGACGACATCTGGGTCAACGGCCAGTTCCGGGCTGGCCAGTTCAATGTCCAGGGGAGTCCGAGCACCACCACCACGCACACCTGGGGCGAGTACCGAACCCAGGCGGCAAGCGCACCTCTCGCGTTCTCGTCCGTGGTACCCACGATCGTCTCGCCGGGCACCAGCTACTACGCGCCGTTCAGTCTAGCAATAGACTCGACTAAGGCCGACTTCAACGGAAACGTCCAGATTTCTGAATACCTGGGGACGGGCGACCCGGCGCTTCGCTCCAAGCTCACGTGGAGCGCCACAGTGGTGAGTAGCCCCGTCAACTGCACGAACGAGACCGGTTACTCTGCCGGGACACCGCTTGTGCCCACCGCCCAGGGGCCGGCCACCGGAACGCTGCAACCATTATCTCCCGCCTCTGGCATTGTAACTCTCGACAAGGTGCTGAACACCACGGCCACCACGCCCAAGACAGTGTGCTTCAAAGTCACGGTGGCAGCCCAGGACCCTGCTGACGATCCATCGACCAATCCGTATGGCACTGCGCCTGCGGGCCTTGTCTGGCACTTCACCGCCACCTCTGTGTGAGCAACGGTCACGAGCAAGTAGCGCGCAGAGGGAGGGGCAGAATGGGCACACATGGTCAGAGGTGGCGCAGGACCCGTGTTCTCGCCGCGGTGGGTTTGGTTCTCGGCCTCGGAGCTGTCGCAACCCTCGCCACTTTCCAGGACGACACGTGGGTGAGAGGCCAGTTCGCCTCCATCCGCGGCGGTATCGAAGGCTCAATCGACTCGACAAACGGCCTTGACGGAACGTGGAACAACAACTTCACCTCCGGAAGTGCCGCAGTAATGACAGTGAATCCCACAGCCAACCTCCTCCCCGGCACGACCAGGTACGCCCGATTCGGTCTCCGCACCAGTTCCGGCGTGGTGAATCCCGCCACGGTCACCATGACCCAAGGTGTGGTGGCCCACAACACTGGGTCGAACGCGGCGATGTCGAACGCGGTTCGAATCCGTGCCTACACCTCGGCAAACCACTCATGCAATGACACGACCACGGGGCAAACCGGCGGTGTCACCTACCTCCTCGGCGGCGCCGGAGTCTATCGCGCACCCAACGCAGCACCAACCGGGACTCCGCTTACCCTTCCGGCGGGAACCGCAGGCGCCGCAGGAGCGGGTCGAACCGTGTGCTTCGAGTTCAGCCTCGCCAACGACGCGAGTTCTGACGCTGCGAACGGCGCCGACTTCTCAGTGACGTGGCCCTTCACTACCAACATCGGAACGTGACGATCATGACCGACACGACGCTAGGACCGCGACACGTTGTCGCTCCGGTCTCAACCCGCCCGCGCGTTGGCAAGTGGATCGGAGAGCGCCTGCTCGACTTGCTCGCACTCGGCGGGGTCATCTGCATCATCGCCGTCATAGTCGCTTTCACGTTCAACATCTCGCTGATCATGTTCAAGACCGGTTCGATGAGCCCGACCATCCCAACGGGTTCACTGGCAATCGTCCGCGCGATCCCGGCCTCGGAGGCACGGGTCGGTGACGTCCTGACCATCGATCGCGAAGGTCAACTCCCCGTCACTCACCGAGTCGTGTCTACGACTGGGGTCGGCGGCGAAGCGTACTTGATCGAGATGAAGGGTGATGCCAACGACAACAACGATCCCGTGCCCTATCTGATCACCCAGGCTCGGGTAATGGTGTTCTCAATCCCTGACCTCGGCTACTTGGTCTCCAGGGCATCCGATCCCCGGGTCATGGCAGGAATGACGGCCGCTATGACCCTGCTCGTCACCTGGTCCTTCTGGCCACGCAAGAAGAAGAACTGATGTCCGTCCGGCTTCGCTTCCGCTCCTTCGGTCTCGCCGCCCTGGCTGCCGTCACGGCCCTGTCCATGGTCACGGCTAGCACCGGGGCCGAACTCGTCGCACAGACTGAGGCCGCTTACACCGACAGCGAATTCGCTCGAGCGAACGTCGCGGCGAAGTGGCCGCTCGCTTTCACATCCGTGATCGCGGGGTCTGCGAAGTCGTCCACGGGGACGTCAACCGCGGGGTCCGATAATATGACCTACCAGTCACTCTCCCGGTGGGCGCAAGAAACCACTGGCAGTCCAACTTCACTCGAGACCTCCAGCGGCCGGCCAGCGTTCACCGTTACACGAGACTATCGTCTGCGCGGACCCGGAAACGTCACCGCGAGCCCGAATGCGCTCCCAAAGGACAACCAGTCCCTCGCGCTTCACAGTTGGTCCGCGGTACGAACCTTTCAGAATCCCGGGACGCAAACCAACCCGCAGAACAATTACTGCATGGTCATCAATGAATCCTTCGCTCCTGCAAGTAATGATTCGAGATGCGGACTGGGTAACTCGGTCGCGGCGGCGACCAACGACACAGCCGCTTATGGGTTCTCTGTCGACATCGTCGATACCTATCGCGCGTTTCTCAATGCAGCCGATATCAAGACCGGCGTCCGCTGCGGTCTAGACACCGCAGTAGCCGACCCTCCGACCGGGCGAGTGGACCTCGGCAGGGAGTTTGGCGGTTCGGATCCCTATCTTCGCTATACCAACACCGACTCACTTCGGACCATCTGGGCCAATGGCATCAGTCGCAATCCAGATGGATATTCCGCGTCCGAACTTCCTAATGGCCAACTATCGCCGCTGTATCGAATCGGAGTAGTCGGCTCCGAACTCCACGCCAAGGTAATGCCGATCATTACCCAGAAGACGGAAACTGACCCCCCCTACGCGATCTCAGAAGTAGCTGCCTACGTTGAGTATTACGACAATGACGCACTCAGCTCTTTGCGCGCCAAAATGTACTTCGTCCTCTCGCGCTCCGAATGTGGAGTTAAAGGCCCGACGCACGCCGCACTTCCCACCAAGCGCTCGGCGTTTCCCGAGGTAATGCCCGGCGGTAATGGAAACACCCGGTACACAGGGGGCAGCTATACCCCTGCTGCCGCACCCGCCGAACCCATGGCCTTCCGAGCTGGCTCTGACACCACAACCGTGACCTCCCCCCTGCCGGCAATCACCGTGACATCCCCACTCGAGAACTCCACCGCGTCCGAAATCACAACCTCGGCTCCGCCGGACCCCTCCGGTGCGGACGCGACCACGACCTCTGGAACGACCTCCGCCGCGACGACGAACGACACCACCACCCCGCCGGCGACGAAGACGGCCACCACCGCCCAGACCACCACCACGACGTCCGCATCCCCAACAACCGTCATCCCCTCCGACCCCGGCACCCTTTCGGCGTCCGCGGACACGACGACAGTAGGAACCGTCGAGGTGGACGGAGACGAACTCGACGTCGTCGTCAAGAGCGACACCGTCCCCGCCGACGCCCGCACCGCTCTGGCCGCGCTGGAGACCTGGATCAACGAGGGCGCCCGCCCGAGCGGCGACTGGAGGACGTTCACCTCGAGCGACCCGGACTCGGACGGGTGGCGGTGGGCCGCCGTCAACCAGGCGACCGGGACGATCGTCTATATCCGATGACACCCGTTCCGACACGCCGAAACGGACCGTGATATTCGCCACTCGCCGCAGGAAATGTAACGATTCGGCCACCGGCGACCATACTCTGGATGAAGCGGCGATCATGGCGGGCCAGCCCGTGCCGGAGCCCCCTCCTCCGGACCGGTCGCCGAGTAATGGCTTTCGGAGGAGCTATGCGGATTCGACACGCGGCCACCGCGCTGGTCGCCCTCGGTTCCGCTTCCGCCTGTGCGCTCAGCGCCACGTTGATCCTGCAGGACCGCGAGGACGATGCCCGCGAGTCTGCGCTACGAAGCTCGTCCTGGTCAGTGCAGGCCTCCACCGACTTCGGCACCACCTGGACCGCCCCCATCTCCACCTACGGCGGGCACCTCCCCGTCCGCGTGGACACCGCCGCGCTCCGCAACCGTTCCGCGTACCAGCCCCTGACCCTGCGGACGAGCGTCGATTCCCGCTCGGAGGCCCACGTGATGATCGGCAGGGGCGCGCTAGTGGAGGGCGACCCTTCGACCGCCGCCGACGTCCGGATCCGGGCCGTCACCACCAGCGGAGGCGCCTGCGCCGCGCCCACGTTCAGCAGCGGCACCCCCAGCATCCTGGCCGGTGACGCGACACTGCCGGAGCCGGTGGACGCCGCCACCGTCGACGAACCGCTGGTGTTGCCGGCCGCCACCCGCACCACCCCGGGAGCACCCGTCACCGTGTGCCTCGAGCTGAGCATGGACTCGGCGTCCCCGGCGCCCGACTCGGTGCTGATGCTCGCCTGGCCCATCGAGATCACCCGCGCGGACGCCGGAACCTGACACGCGCGGCCCGGTTCAGGAACCCTCCTGGATCGCCTCACGCCGTCGCGCGGCCATCCGGTACGCCTGCTCGTGCGCGGCCATGACCTTCCCCGGATCCGCGCCCTCGACGCGCGGCGGCGGCGACCGGGGTTCGTCGATGGCCGTGCGCACCGCCCATGTCAACGTGCCGGGGTCGCGGGGGTCGTACACCTCTCCCGAGTGCTCGTCCGGGTCGCAGCGGTCGAACCACTGCTCGCGGAGAAAGCCCACTGCCGGGAGCACGGGCGTCACCCCCAGGTCCCGGCACAGCTCCAGCCAGGTGGAATGCGTGGCGAAACGGTACGGCAGCACACACACGTCCAGGGCGGCGAACTCGGCGAGCACGGGCCCCAGGTCGCGGGCCTCGTAGCGGATCAACCGCACGGACTCCCACCCGCCCTCCGCCGCGAGCTCGGCGACCAGGTGGTGCCCGCCGCTCTCCCGGTCCTCACCGCACGCGTCACGCCACGCCTGCGCCTCCACCACGATCCGCAGGTGCGCGTTCCGCCGGCCGGTCGCCACCGGCGCCAGCAGGTCGAGGAGCTCGGGCCCCTCGATGTTCTCGCCCATCCGTTCCAGCAGCACACCCACGACGGTGTCCCCGGGTGCCCGGAGGTGCTTGGACGCGCGGATGGCCGACGAGATCTCGGCCTCGTCGAGCAGCCGGGGATGCGGAACCACCATCGCCTCCACGCCCCACCGCACCCACAGCTCCCGCGCCGCGACCTCGGTCAGGGTGAGTACCTGCACCGCCGCGCCGACCAGAGTTCCGGTGTACCCCCGGTGTGGCTCGGAGTCCTCGTGGGAGGGGTAGACGATGTCGTGCACGGTCAGCACCATCGGGACCCCGGCGTGGGACAGGTGCTCGATGACGTCCCGGGCGCTCTCCGGATCCAGGTAGTCGTAGCCGAAGTGCACGTGGGCCACGTCCACGTGATCGAGGTCGCGGTCGGGGGCCGGGCCGTCGCCCTTCACGTACGTGCCCGGGTGGGATTCACCGTTGACCACGCCCGGGCGCATCGGGACCATCTCGAGGCGGCCCGACGACGCCAGGCCCGTGATCCGGCGGACGGCCGGGTGCGCGGCGGGCAGCACCGCCACCCTCGTCCGGGACGCGCCGCCATGTGACCGCATAAAACTTAGTTTAGACCCCTACGCAAGTCCTCGATGAGGTCTCCGGCGAATTCCAGCCCCACCGAGAGTCGGACTACGTTGTCGGTGATACCCACCGCGGCGCGCGCCTCCGGCTCCATCGACGCATGGGTGGTGGTCGCCGGATGGGTCACCAGGGACTTGGCGTCACCGAGGTTGTTGGAGATGTCGATGACCCTCAGCGCGTTGAGGAGTGAGAAGCAGCGCTGCTTGCCCCGGTCCACCTCGTCGTCGTCGAACTTCAGGCCGAACGTCACGACCGACCCGCCGCCCGACATCTGCTCGGTGGCCAGGTCGTACTGCGGGTGCGAGGGCAGCATCGAGTACCGCACCCAGTCCACCGCGTCGTGCGACTCGAGGAACTGCGCCACCTCCAGCGCGTTGGCGGACATGCGCTCGACCCGCAGGCTCATGGTCTCCAGGCCCTTGAGCAGCACCCAGGCGTTGAACGCGCTCATGCCGAACCCGGCATGACGCATCAGGTTCTGCACGGGTCCGGAGATGTACTCCTCCGGCCCCAGCACGGCCCCGCCCAGGACGCGGCCCTGGCCGTCGATGTGCTTGGTGGTGGAGTAGACCACGATGTCCGCGCCCAGCTCGAGCGGCTTCTGGTGCAGGACGGTGGCGAAGACGTTGTCCACCACCACCTGCGCGCCGGCCGCGTGCGCCAGCTCGCAGACCGCGCGCACGTCCACCAGCTCCTGCATGGGGTTGGAGGGGGTCTCGAAGAACACGGCGTCGGTCGGCTCGCTGAGCGCCTCACGCCACTGGTCCAGGTCGGAGCCGTCCACGAACACCGTCTCCACGCCCCAGCGCGGCAGGATCTCGTTGCAGATCACGAAGCACGAGCCGAACAGCGCTCGGGAGGCCACCAGCCGGGAGCCGTTGCCCAGCAGCGCGGCCAGCGAGACGAACACCGCCGACATGCCGGAGCTGGTGGCGAAGCACGCCTCGGCGCCCTCGATCTGCCGCAGGCGCTCCTGGAACATCGCCACGGTCGGGTTGCCGTAGCGGGAGTACACGAACCGCTGGAGGTCCCTGTTGAACGACGCCTCGGCCGCCTCCGCCGACTCGTAGACGTAGCCGGAGTTGAGGAACATCGGCTCGGCGGTCTCCTCGAAACCGGTGCGCATCTGCCCGGCCCGCACCCCCAGGGTGTCGGGGTGGAGTCCGTCGGGGAGCTCGTTGTTTCTCATCCGCTGCTTTCTGAGTGTCGTCGGTGGTGCGGTGGCGGGCCGGGCCGGGTCAGGACTGTCGCCAGGGCAGCCCCGCGACCTTCCACCCGTTGACCGAACCGCGGTGGCCCGCCGCGTCCGGGTCGCCCTCGAATCCCTCGGCCACGTTGTAGGCGGGGCCCAGACCGGCGGCGGTGGCGGCGCTCGCGGCGGCGGCCGACCGGTGCCCGCTGCGGCACAGGAACAGGACCGGCGTGTCGGCGCCCACGCCCGCCTGGCCGAGCTGCTCCAGGAAGCGGTGGTTGGGCTCGCCCGCCGAGGTCATCCACTCGATTCCCACCGCGCGCCTGCCCAACTCCGACAGGTCGGCGCCGCCGACCCACTGCCACTCGGCGCTCGTGCGCACGTCCACCAGGACGGCGGAGGGGTCGGAGGCGAGCAGATCCCACGCCTGTCGCGGCACGAGGTCCCCGGCGTAATCGCTCATGGGCCCTGATTATGCTCCCCCTCGCACCAGTCCGCCCGGTCGAGGTCCGCCGGGCGCGCCCCCGTGCCATGATCGGGCCATGTCCCCCACCCCCTCCGCCGCCCCCGTCCGAGTGGCCGTCGTCGGTTCCGGACCGGCGGGCGTCTACGCCTGCGAGGCCCTCCTGGCGTGGGCTGACCAGCACGGCAGGGACATCGTCGTGGACTGCATCGACAAGCTGCCCGTGCCCTACGGCCTGCTGCGCCACGGGGTCGCCCCGGACCACCCTCGCATCAAGGGCATCGCCCGCACCCTGGAGTCGATCGTCACCGACCCGCGGATCCGCTTCCTCGGCAACGTCGAGTTCGGACGCGACCTCACCCTGGACGACGTCCCCCGGCTCTACCACGCCGTCATCCTGGCCACCGGCGCCCTCGCCGACCGCGAACTGGGCATCCCCGGCGAACACCTCGAGGGCTCCTTCGGGGCCGCACAGTTCGTCACCTGGTACGACGGCCACCCGGACGCCGACCGCAACTGGGCCCTGACCGCCGAACGCGCCGCCGTGGTGGGCGTGGGCAACGTCGCGCTCGACATCGCGCGGATGCTGGTGCGCACGCCCGAGCAGCTCGAGGCCACCGACATCCCCGAGCACGTCCGCGAGGGCTTCGGCACCAGCGCCACCCGCGTCGTCACCGTGACCGGCCGCCGCGGCCCGGCCTACGCCAAGTTCACCCCCCTGGAGCTGCGGGAGATGGACAAGGTGGAGGGTGTCACCATCGTGGTGGACCCGGCCGACCTGGAGTACGACGACGAGGCGCGCGACCACCTGGAACACGATCGCCGGGCCGGGCAGGTCTGCGATCAGCTGGCCAAGTGGGCGTCCGCGCAGGCGGAGGCGGGTCACGAGTCCGCCGACGCGGCCGAGGAGGCCGCGCTCGCCGCCGGCGGGCGCGTGGTGCGTTTCCGCTTCCACCGCAGTCCCGTCGAGATCCTCGGCCCCGACGGGTTCGTCACCGGCCTCCGGCTGGAGCGCACCGAGCCGGACGGGACCCGGGTGCGCCCCACCGGTGAGTTCGAGGAGCTCGCCGTCGACGCCGTCTACCGCGCTGTCGGATACCGCTCCGACGCGCTGGAGGGCGTGCCCTTCGACGACCGGACCGCCACCATCCCCAACGACGGCGGCCGGGTGCTCACCGAACCCGGCGGGGAGCCCGTGCAGGGGCTGTTCGTCGCCGGGTGGGTCAAGCGCGGGCCCACCGGCGTGATCGGCACCAACCGCCACTGCGCGGTGGACACGGTGCACGCCCTCACCGAGGACATCGAGGCCGGCACCCTTTTCGACCCCGCCGACACCGACCCGCAGGCCGTCCGCGACCTGCTCGCCGAGCGGGGCGTGTCCGTGATCGACGGCAGCGGATGGGCGGCGATCGACTCCCGCGAGCGTGCCCTGGGCCAGGAGGCGGGCCGCGAGCGCACCAAGCTCGGGGGGCGGGAGGAGATGCTCGTCGCGGCCCGCGTGCGCGCGGACTCCCCCGACACCGAGACCCCCTAGAGGCGGACCTCTGGCGTTCCGACGGTCACTCGCGGCCCGCCACGAGCCTGCCGATCTCCGACAGCGACACGGTCCCGCTGTCGAAGTAGGCCGAGTGCGCGCCCCGGGTCGACGCGGGTCCGGATCCCGGTTCGGTGACGTCCACCGTGAGCCCCCCGAACTCCTCCGTCCCCGGCCGCGCGCCCAGCACCCCGGTGGACGACCACCACGGCACCGGATCCCACCGCGAGGCCACGCCCACGACCTCCCGCTCCCCGGCCGGCCGCGCGGTCCCGCCCTCGTCGACCCACTGCTCCGCCACCGAGTCGACGGTCGCGCCGGGGCTGCCGACGTGGATCATCCGGTCCGCGGCCAGCCCGCGCGGGTCCGCCGCCGCCGCGCCCAGGACCGCCGAGCCGTAGCTGTAGCCCACCGCGGTGTGCGGGGAGTCCACGCCGTCCATGC
>NZ_JAALDZ010000074.1:0-2427 GCF_014145125.1 Dietzia sp. CQ4
CTCCTGTCCGGGCGTCGGCCCGGTCCGCAGCCACGGGGGAGCGGTCACCTCGGAGGGCGTCGCCTCGTCGTCGTCGCCCCGTCTCGGTCGGTCGGCCACGCCGGCCACACCCCCTCCGCCACACGTCCGGCCGGCGACCCGGTGGTCGCCCGAGGGGATACTAGAGGCCCGTGGGCCCCGTCGGGGGCCGGTGCCGGGTCAGCGCAGGGTGACCTGACGTGCCCTCAGGCCGTCGCGCGACGCGCGCTCGTCGGAGCTGAGCGGACCGTCCTTCGCCAGGGCCTCGCCCAGTCGCGCGTCGAGCTCCAGCAGTCCCGGCGCCCACTCCTGATGGTGCATCTCCGGGTCCAGGTCGAACACCGGCACGAGCAGCCCGTGGGTACGGAACGACCCGGCGAACCGGGACCCCTCGCCCAGGTGGAGGCCGCCGGCGGAGTGCACGCGCGCGAGTGCCTCGAACAGCGCGTCCTCGTCCTCCGGGCGCACCCAGCGGACGTGGGCCTTCTCGCCCGCGTCGACCCACCAGGCCGCCTCGATCCCATCGGCCGCGACCCGGGCGGAGGGCATCATGACCTCGTTGGCGTTCTTGATGGCCTGGGCGATCTCCGGCCTGACCTGGGCGCCCTCGGCGAGCCACCAGGAGAAGTCGCCGTGCACCGCGATCTCGAGCGGGGCGTCGGCGACCACGACGTCCTCCAACGCCGGGGTGGACTCGTCCGGGTGGGATGACGTCAGGGTCTCCCCTCCCCCGGCACGCGAGGCCCAGTCCACCGCGTAGGCCAGGTCGGCCGCCGGATCGGGTCCGTGGACCTGCACCTGGAGACCCACCATGGCCTCACCGCCCAGCTCGTCGTCGCGCACCAGGCCGGCGATGGCCCCCGGCAGGACGGTCGCCAGGATGATCTCCCGCTTCTCGGCGGTGGTGGTGAGTCGCGCGGTCGCCGACGGCACGAACTCGCGCATCGCGACCATGTCGCACTCACCGGCGAACCCGGCGAACGGCCGGGGTTCCGTGCTCAGTTCCTCACGCTCGGCCGCGCGAGCGGCGATCTTGGCCTGGCGGTTGCCGCCGGACTTGGGCTCATTATGGCGCTGACGTCTACCCACGGGCACTACGATACGGTGCGCCCGCGCGGCCCGCCCCCGGACATCGCACTCTGGTGCCGTCATCGCACGGGGGCCCAGGATCGGGCCGGGCGTGGCGGGGTCAGTCGCGACGCGTGGGCCCGTCCAGGACGCCCCGGGCCCGTGACGGGACGTTGGTGGCCACCCACTCCACGCCCAGGTCGCGGCACAGGAGCATGTCCGCCGGGTCGTCGACGGTCCAGCAGTAGGTCCCCATCCCCCGCGACCTCCAGTACTCGACCAACCACGGCCGCGCCCGGAGCGCGCCGATGCTCGGGCCCATCAACTGGGCGCCGAACCCCTCGGCCGGCCACGACTTGAGGACGTTGCCGCGCTCGCGGAGCTGCACGGTCGGCACCTGCGGGGCCAGTTGCCTGAACCGTCGCACCGCCATCACGGAGAAGCTCATCATGAGCGCGCGGGACTCGGCGTGCGAGGCGGGCCGGTCCAGACCGAAGTACCTCAGCTCGTCCCGGAGCGCGACCTCGACGCGGCCGCCGGTGGGCACCGGGTGCTTGGTCTCCAGGAACAGCTTCACGTGCGGGTACGCCTCGGCCATCACCAGGAGACTGCGCAGCGTGAGGAGTGGTTCGGGCCGGCGGTGCACCGGATGCCAGGAGCCCAGGTCGAGGGCGGACAGCTCGTCCAGGGTGCTGGAGTGGACCCAGACGTCGCGGTCCGCCACGCGCGCGGTCCGGGGATCGTGCAGGAGCACCGGGACACCGTCAGAGGTGAGCCGCACATCCACCTCGAGCGCCTCTGCGCCCTGCTCGAGGGCCTTCTCGTAGGCGACGAGCGTGAGTTCGGGGAACTCGGCCGAGGCCCCTCTGTGGGCGACGACCCCGCTGCCGGTGGACACCGTGGACCGCAGATGTGTGGTCGCGGGGACCGTCACGTCTCACTCCTCTCGAGCCGGGGACGTCTCCACGATGCCCCGCGGGAGAAGCCGCCGGGTGAACCGCGGGGAAGGCTCATCGAAACTCCGCATGACGGTCCGGGTCTCACGCGCCGCCCACACCGCGGCGGCCGCCGCGAGCGCGGTGAGGAGAACCGTGTCCGCCGCGGCCTGCGAGCCCTCACCCGTGCCCCGCCACAGTGCGAGCGCGACCGCGATCCCGTTCACGGCGACGGCCACCCACCACCGGAGGAGTCCGGACCTGGTGGGCGCGCGGGGCGAGGCCAGGCGGAGTTCGGCGAGGTAGACGGGGATCCGGAACCAGTTGACGACGGGGAGGAGGCATCCCACCCAGAGCCCCGCCCGACTCCGCGGGTCCGGGGCGGGCGAGTACACGCGGCGACGGG
>NZ_JAALDZ010000075.1:0-21664 GCF_014145125.1 Dietzia sp. CQ4
CCGTTCCGGGCCCGTACCGCCAGGCGTGCCACGGCCGTCGCGGCCCGCAGGGCGTGGGCCCGGTCGAGCTCGCCCCGCTCGACGGCCCGGACCACGTCGGCGTCGTCGAGTCCGGCGGGTCCGGGCATCTGCAGGTCGAGCCCGGCACGCACCGAGGCCACCCGGTCCACCACGGCGCCCCAGTCGCTGATGACCGCTCCGTCGAAACCCCACTCGTCCCGCAGCAGCTCGGTGAGCAGCCTCCTGTTCTCGGAGGCGTAGACACCGTTGAGCTTGTTGTAGGCCGTCATCACCGTCCACGGCCGGGCGTCCCGGACCACGCGCTCGAACGCCCGCAGGTAGATCTCGCGCAGCGGTCGGGGGTCGACGTCGGAGCTCGCCCGCATGCGGTCGTGCTCGGAGTTGTTGGCGGCGAAGTGCTTGAGCGACGCCCCGACGCCGCCCGACTGGAGGCCCGCGACCACCTGCCCGGCCATCACACCGGTGAGGTGCGGGTCCTCGCTGAAGTACTCGAAATTGCGGCCGGCCCGCGGGTCGCGCTTGATGTTGATCCCCGGACCCAGGAGGACCCCCACCCCGGCGGCCACGGCCTCGGCGGCCAGCGCGGACCCGATCCGGCGGGCCAGGGCGGGGTCCCAGCTCTGCGCCAGCCCCGCGGCCGGGGGGAAGCAGGTGGCCGGGTCGCTCGCACTGAGACCGAGATGGTCCGATGCGCCGGACTGGAACCGCACCCCGTGCGGGCCGTCGGTGAGGACCAGCGCGGGCACCCCCGGGTGCTCCTCGGTGCGCCAGAACGACGCACCGCTACCGAGCGCGGCCTGCTGCCCGAGATCGAGGTCGGCGACCGCCTGATCGGCCCCGGTGGGGTCCCCGACGGGGACTGGCGGCGCCGCGGATGCTGACGACTCGGTGCCTGATCTCATGCGGTGACCCCGTCCTGGTGCGTTGTCCAGTTGTAGCACGGGGCGAGGGCTAGCATTCCGGTATGTCTGCCGGGCACACAGTTGTAGAGGGTCGGCCGGGCCGCGGGGCCTGCGCATCGACATCGCACGCTCGTCGAGAGCTCAGAGAGGTATGACCGAGTTCGTCCTGTTCTGTGCGCCGACCCTCATCTACGTGGTCGTGCAGTCCCGCCGCGGTGACCGCTCCGCCGGGGCGGCGATGCGACTCGCGGGGGTGTCCCGGGGCTCTCTCGCGGCGATGTCCTCCGTGGGTGTCGCCGCCGCCGTGGTGCTCCGGGCCGTCGGCGAGGAGGTCTTCTTCCGGGGCCTGCTCGGCGGCGTGTTCATCCGGCGACTCGGCTTCGGGTGGGGCAACCTGCTGCAGTCCGTGGTGTTCCTCGTCCCGCACCTGGCCCTGCTGGCGGTCGATGTGAGGCTGTGGCCCCTCATCCCGGTGCAGTTCGCCGCCGGGTGGCTGCTCGGCTGGCTGCGGCACAGATCGGGAACCCTCGTTCCGGGGGCGGCGGTCCACGCGCTGGCGAACCTCGCCGCGGGAGCGATCGCCGCGGGTCTCCTCCCCGTCTGAGACGGCAGGGTTGTGAGGGGACGCCCGTGTCCCCGAGCGACGGGGGTAATGGCATGCCCGGCTTGTGTACGATGCCCCGGTGAACGCATCACCAGAACCCGTGAGCGGCAACCACGGTCGTACCGACGTGGCCGCGGAACCCGCCGAGTGGACCGTGCCGATCGAGCCGACCGAGACGGTTCCCCGGCGGCGGATCATCTTCGCCTCGCTCATCGGCACGACCATCGAGTTCTACGACTTCTACATCTTCGCCACGGCCGCGGTCTCGGTCTTCCCGCTGCTCTTCTTCCACGGAGGCGACTCGGGCGCCGCTCTGCTCGCCTCCATGGCGACCTTCGGGACCGCGTTCGTCGCCCGCCCGCTGGGCTCGGTGATCTTCGGCCACTACGGGGACCGGCTGGGTCGCAAGGTCACGCTCGTGGGGGCGCTGCTCACCATGGGGATCGCGACCTTCCTCATCGGACTGTTGCCGACCATCCACCAGATCGGGCTGTGGGCACCCGCGATGCTCACCATCCTGCGCTTCTTCCAGGGCATCGGGCTGGGCGGCGAGTGGTCGGGTGCGGCGCTCCTGGCCTCCGAGACCGCGCAGCCGGGCAAGCGGGCCTTCGCCGCGATGTGGCCGCAGTTGGGTGCGCCGTTCGGCTTCATCCTGGCCAACGGGCTCTTCCTTCTGCTGACCACCTGGTTCGCGTACGACTCCACGGCCAGCGACCTGTCCGATCCGTTCCTGGTGTGGGGCTGGCGCCTGCCGTTCCTGCTCTCGATCGTGATGGTGGCCGTCGGCCTCTACGTCCGTCTCCGCATCGAGGAGACCCCGGTCTTCGCCCGGGCCATCGCGGACGACCAGCGCGTCAAGACACCGGTGTCGGAGGTGTTCAGCAAGAACTGGCGGGAGATCATCCTCGGCACGTTCATCATGCTGGCCACCTACGGGCTGTTCTACCTCATGACCACGTGGATCCTGTCGTTCGCGATCGGCGGAGAGGGCACGGGCGGGTTGGGGTACGGCTACCGGTCGTTCCTGACCCTGCAGGTGCTCGCGATCATCCTGTTCGCGGTCTTCGTACCGGTGGCCGGACTTCTCGCCGACGCCCTCGGGCGGCGGCGCATGCTCATCGGCGTCACGCTCGCCATCATCGCCTTCGGGCTCAGCTTCGGCTGGTGGCTGGACCCCGAGGCGATCGGCACCGGCGACGACCTCGACGTGACCCGCATGCTGCTGTTCCTGTGCGTCGGCATGATCCTCATGGGCCTGACCTTCGGACCCATGTCGGCCGTGCTCCCAGAACTGTTCCCCACCAACACCCGGTACACCGGCTCCGGAGTCGCGTACAACTTCTCGGCCATCCTCGGCGCCGCCCTGACGCCGTTCGTCGCGGTGTGGCTGGTGCAGAACTACTCGGTGGCCTACGTCGGGTACTACCTGGTGGGGCTGTCCGTACTGACCATCATCGCGCTCGTCCTGGCCCCGGAGACCAGCAAGAAGTCTCTCTATTCGTGACCCGCGAGCCCATAGGATCGGCGCGTATGAACGCGCCTCGATTCGCGGGTTCCACGTCCTGCAGGTGGTCTACCTGGTCACCGGGGTCGCCGTGATCTGGTGCACGCCGAGGATCCCGACCACCCCGAGCCCGGCACCCCTGCGAGGGGCGCCGGAACGGACCGGGTGAGATCGACGACGACGACGAGGTCCGCGGACCCCGCCGTGTCGCCGGATTCCGGGAGCGCGCCGGGGCGTGCGCTCAGCGTGAGCGCCTCCCGGACATCGCGCGGAAGACGTTCAGCGCCCCGAGCACGATGAGCGAGATGCCGAGGAGCCACCACAGGAAGCCGGCGCCCCACACCGGGGTGCTCAGCAGGGAGACGCCCGCGAGGACCGAGATGATCGCAAACACGATCGTCACGCCCTTCGCGCCGGACTCACCGAGCGTGAACAGGGCGGTGAACCCCTCGATGATCCACATGACGCCGATCATCACGGTGATGAAGATGGCGAGGAACGCCGCGGACTGCTGGAGCGAGGCGAAGGCGTACGCGCCGGCGATCACCCAGAGCAGGCCCAGCAGGACGTGACCGACCCGGCTGCCCGTCCCGTGGCTCTTGGCGAGCAGGCCGATGGAGGCGTAGACGATGCCCGCGATGATGGCGTAGACGGCGAGCACACCGGTGATCGCGACGGCGGTCTTGGCGGGCCAGAGCAGAACGGCGATACCGAAGCCGATGGCGATGAGGCCACCAATCACCAGCGCGAGACGCACGGTCTTGGAGACCTGGGCGAGGGTGGACTGGGAGGCGGTGGAGTGGGGGGCGGTAGAAGCGGTCATTCTGGGAACCTCGCTTGGCTGAGGCGGACGATCGCGGTCGCGATCAACGGAATTTAATCTAGTCCGGTCGGGCCCGAGTCGTGGCCGGTTCGGTGGCCGCTCAACCGCGCGCCGGCTGCCGGCACCGCATCGCCGGACCCCCGGGCGTCCCGCGGCCGAGTCCTCCCGCGTTGTTCATCCGGCGTTCAGGTGCACGGAACTGGGGGAGAATCCTGAAATGTCATGGTGGACCGTCACGGATTACCGTGGCCAATCGGCAGCTGAGGAGTCAACGACACAATGACCACGACCGCTCGAACCGGCAAGCGTTTTCTGACCCGGGCAGCCGCACTGGCGGTGGCCGGCGCCCTCACGCTCACGGCGTGCGCCGAGCCCGACGACGGAGGCGAGACCACGGCGAGCGGGGACGGGGTCACCGGCACCGTCACCCTGTACACCTCCGAGCCCCAGGCGAAGATCGACGAGATCATCGCGGCCTTCAACGAGGAGCAGCCCGACATCACGGTCGAGGTGTTCCGCGCCGGGACCGGTGACCTGCGCGCCCGCATCGCGGCGGAGCAGGCCACGGGGCAGATCGGCGCCGATGTGCTGCTGGCCGCCGACGTCCCGACGTTCGAGGGGTACAAGGAGCAGGACCTGTTCCGCGAGTTCACGCCGAGCGACCCCGACGCTCTGGTCGAGGTCGCGGTGGACCCCGACGGTTACTACGTGGGGACCCGCATCATCCCCACCGTGATCGCCTACAACACGAACGACGTCGACGAGCCGCCGACCTCGTGGGCCGAGCTCGCCGAGCCGGAGTACGCCGGGCAGATCGTCCTGCCCAACCCGGACATCTCCGGCGCGGCCGCGTTCAACGCCTCGGCGTGGAGCCTGCGCCCGGACCTCGGCCCGGAGTGGATCCGGGCCTTGGGCGCGAACACCCCCCAGGTCGCGGAGTCGAACGGTCCGGTGGCCCAGGCCGTCGCCGAGGGATCGCGCCCGATCGGCATCGTGGTGGACTACCTCGTGCGCGACCTGGCCGCGGCGGGCTCGCCGATCGGGGTCAGCTACCCCGACGAGGGGGTCCCGTACATCACCCAGCCGGGCGCGGTGTTCGCCGACGCACAGGACCCCGAGGCGGCCCAGCTGTTCCTCGACTTCGTCGTCTCCACGCGTGGCCAGGAGATCGCCGTCGAGCAGAACTACCTGCCGGTCCGCGACGACGTGGGAACCCCGGAGGACGCGCCGTCCCTGGACCAGATCGCGCTGTTCGACCAGAACCTCGAGGCGATCGCCCAGAACCAGGCCGCCGCCGTGTCCGCGTTCAACGAGGCGATCCGCTGACGCCACGCGTCCGCCACCGTCCCCACCCCCGACCCCCGGTGCTCCCGTGACCCTGCCGATCCGGATCGTCCTCTGGTCGTGGCTCCTCGGGTTCGCGGTCCTGCCGCTGGCCCTCGTCGTCTCGCTCGGCTTCGGGGCCAACCACCTGCCGCTCCTGCTCGACGGCGGCATCGTGCAGGCCGCGGTGAACAGTGTGACGACCTCGCTCGCGGCGGCGGTCGGGGCGGTCGTGATCGGCACGGTGATGGCGTTCCTGCTGGACCGGACCGACCTGGCCGGGCGCGGGCCGCTCAAGCTACTGCTGCTCACGCCGCTGTTCGTGCCCCCGTTCATCGGCGCGATCGCGTGGACGGGACTGGTCACCCGGGGTGGGCTCATCGACCGCACGCTGGGGTTCGCGCCCTGGGACTTCTACGGGTTCTCGGGCGTGGCGTTCCTCCTGACGCTGCACGCCTATCCCGTCGCCTACTTCGTAGTGGCCGCGGCGCTGCGCAGGATCCCCGCGGACCTGGTCGAGGCCGCGCGCATGGGCGGTGCCACGCCGCTGCGGACCCAGCTGGACGTGACGCTGCCGCTCATCCGTCCGGCGATCGCGGCGGCGTTCACGCTGACCTTCGTCAGCAGCATCGGCGACTTCGGCATCCCGATCATCGTGGGCGTCCCCGGCGGTCTCGACACACTGTCGACGATGGTCTACCGGTACCTCGAGTCCGGGACCGTGGACTCGCCGCTGCAGGTGGTCTCACAGATCGGCATCATCCTGCTGGTGTTGGGCGTGATCGGCACGATCCTCGACCGTCGGATATCGAAGCGGGTCGTGGAGTTCGGCGGGTCCGGGCGGGAGTTCGACCCGATGTCGCTCGGGCGGTCGCGGGCCGGGATCTCGGCCGTGGCCTGGGTCTTCGGTCTCGTCACCACCGTGGCCCCGCTGGCCGGCCTCGTGGTCAGGTCCCTCCTGCCGGCCCCAGGGGTGCCGCTGACCTTCGAGACCATGACGCTGGACAACTACCAGCGCGTGCTCTCCTCCGCGCAGACGATCAACGGAGCCACCAACTCGGTGGTCCTCTCCATCGGGGCCGGGGTCCTCTGCGGGATCCTCGGTCTCGCGGTGGGCCTGTTCACCACCCGGCTCGCCCGTGCCGACAGGGAGCCGATGCTGTTGACGGTGCTGCTCCCGCAGGCGGTTCCCGGCCTGGTCATCGCCACGGGTTGGCTCATCCTCGGCCGGTACACCGGGCTCTACAACACCGGGTGGGTGATCCTCGGTGCCTACGTCACCGCGTTCGCGGCGATCGTGGTCCAGACGGTGCGCGGACCGCTGGCCGGCATGCACTCCTCGATGGAGGAGGCCGCGAGGATCGGCGGGGCGGGACCGTTCCGGGCGCACCTCGACACCAGTGTGCGTCTGGCATTGCCGGCCGCGGGGATCGGCGCGATCATGGTCGCCGTCACGGCCGTGCGCGAGCTGACCCTGTCGGTGCTGCTCGTCTCGCCGGGGACGCAGACCCTCGGTGTGGTGATCTTCCAGTACCAGAGGGCCGGCGACGTCAACGCCTCGTCCGCGCTCTCGGTGATCCTCATGCTGGTGGGCCTGGTGGTGCTGGCAGTGTTCGGGTCGCGGTTCACCAGGTCCGACTCGGAGACAGGGAAGCTGAATGTCTGAACTCGACGCCACAGGGGTGAGCGTGCGCTTCGGCTCCACGCGTGCCCTCGATTCGGTCGACCTCCGCGTGGACGCCGGTCGGATCCTGGCCCTCGTCGGCCCGTCCGGCTCCGGCAAGTCGACGTTCCTGCGGGCGGTGGCGGGCTTCGTCACCCCGGACGCCGGCACCATCCGGGTGGGGGACCGAGTGCTGGTGGGCGACGGCGTCATGGTGCCGCCCGAGCGCCGGGGACTGGGCATGGTCTTCCAGCACCACGCGGTGTGGCCGCACATGACCGTCGCCGAGAACGTGGCCTACCCGCTCAGGCGTGCCCGCTGGAATCGGTCGGATCGCGAGGCGCGCGTGGCGGAGGTGCTCGCGACCGTCGAGCTGGGGGACCTGGCCGACCGCGCGCCGGACACCCTCTCGGGCGGCCAGCGACAGCGGGTCGCACTGGCCCGGGCGCTCGTCGCGAGGCCCGCCGTGTTGCTGCTCGACGAGGCGCTCTCGGCCCTGGACGAGCCCCTGCGGGCGAGCCTGCGGCTGATGCTGCGCAGGCTCGCCGCGGAGTACGAGCTGACGATGGTCCACGTGACTCACGACCGTGACGAGGCGCTGGCGATCGGCGACCAGGTCGCGGTGCTCAACCGGGGCCGGCTCGTGCAGGTGGGGTCACCCGCGGAACTCGACTCCTCGCCGAACAGCGAGTTCGTGGCGCGGTTCCTGCACGACGCGACCTGCGTGGCCGGCACCATGGGCGACGGCCGGTTCCGCTCGGACGACGGCAGGGTGAGCGTCCCCCTGGGCGCGCTGGACTTCCCGTCCGGACACGTCGAGGGCCCCGCTCACCTCGCACTCCCGCCCGACGGTGTGGAGCTCGTGGATCAGCCCACCGGTGACGGCGTCCTGCCCGTCGAGGTGGTCACCAGCCTCTACGGGCGTCGTGGCCGCACGGTGATCTGCCGGTCCGGCGACCTCGAACTGAGGGTTCTGACCTCGGGTATGGACGAGGCGTCGCCGTCCGCGCGGGGCGCGCGGGTGAGGCGCGGGTTCGTCTACCCCCGGTAGGTCGACCAGCCCTGCGTCGTCTACCCCGCTCAGGCCGTCCGGCCGTGACCGTCACTGCGGACAGTGACGGTCACGGCGTGAGGAGTCAGTGGACCGACGCGCCGCCGTCGACCGGGATCTCCCCGCCCGAGACGTAGTAGGCCTCATCCGACGCCAGCCAGGCGACGGCGTTGGACACGTGGATCGACTCGATCCAGGCCTTGCCCATGGGGTTGAGGCCGGCAAAGGCGTCGTGGGCGTCTTCGGCCTGCGGGTCGGCGAGGTCCGGCCGGAAGAGCCCGTACGTCTTGGCGTTCTTGACCATCGGAGTGTCGATGGAGTTGGGGTGGATCGTGTTGACCCTGATGCCGTGCGGGCCGAGTTCGTTGGCCAGGACCTTCATCAGTCCGACGATGCCGTGTTTGGCGGCGGTGTACGCGGCCACGTTCGCCAGCCCCTTGAATCCGGCGAGCGAGGAGATGATGATGACCGATCCGCCCGGGCCGGCGGCGAGGAGGTGCTCGGCTGCCGCCGCATAGGTGTGCCAGACACCGGTGAGGTTGATGTCCTGGATGTCGTTCCAGGACTGCTGCTCGATCTTGTGGGTCTCCTGTCCGAAGGTGAAGATGCCGGCGTTGGCCACGATGATGTCGACACTCCCAAGTTCGGCGACCCCGGCCGACACCGCGTCGGTGAGTGCCGGCAGGTCCCGGACGTCCGCGACGCGGGCGACGATGCGGCGCCCCTGTGCCTCGACCAGGCGCACGGTCTCGTCGAGGTCCTCCTGCGTCGGCAGCTCGTAGAACCCCTCGAGGGAGGCGATCGGTGCGCAGATGTCGACGGCGATGATGTCCGCGCCGTCCTCGGCGAGCCGTACTGCGTGACTGCGCCCCTGTCCTCGCGCCGCTCCGGTGATAAAGGCGACCTTGCCGTCCAGCTTTCCTGCCATGATTCTGGTCCTCTCGGTGGAGATGTCGTGGGGGTGTCCGCGATGGCCGCTATGCCATGTCGCAGCGGGGATCACCACGGAGGCGAAGGCCTCGAGCCGATACTCGGGGAGGGAAGCCGAGTTGGGGGGAGGGGAGGGGATGCGGCCGAGGCTGTCGGGCGCCGGACCGGAGCTCACGGGAGTCCAGATCTGCGACGCTCGTCGCTCTTTGCAGTGTCCCATGACCTGCTGTGGCGCACAGCCGCTCTCGCCTTTCGCGCATCCGTACGGGACGCCAAGCGCGGGACTCGCACAGCCGGCGCGACGCAGGGGTCACGACTGGTCGAGCCGCGTCACCACCCCCCGATCCCCGTCCACGCGGACGCGGTCGCCGGTCCGCAGCGTCTGAGTGGCCACCAGGGTGTTGACCACGCAGGGCAGGCCGTACTCGCGCGCGACCACGGCCCCGTGGGAGACCGAACTGCCGATGTCGGTGACCAGTGCCGCGATCACCGTGAAGTACGGCGTCCAGCCCACATCCGTGACGGGCGCGACCAGGATCTCTCCGGGCTGCACCTCGCGGGCGTCCACGATCGACCTCGCCACGCGGACCACGCCCTCCACCGACCCGCGGCTCGCGGGTCGGCCGATGATCTCGCCGCCCGCCGCCTCTCGCGGGGGCCGGGCGATCAGCGGGACCGGGCGGCCCACCGAGACGTCGGGGAACTCCAGGACGTCCTGGAAGGCCAGTGCCTCCCGGCGCTTGAGCCCGCTGTGGAGCAGATCGCCGATCTCGCCCGGCCCCTCTGCATCGTCCGCCCCGACGATCCGGGCCAGCTCAGCACGGTCGAAGAAGAACACCAGGTCCGCATCGGGCAGTCGCCCGGCGGCGGCCAGCACCTCACCGAGGTGGCGGTAGCCCCGCTTGAGCGCGTGCGCCATCAGCGCCATCTTGGCCTTGGTCTCCTCGCGCCCGCGGGCGCCCTCCTGCGCGAACCGGGCGAGCATGCGGATAGCGGGGGAGCTGGGCTCGTCCACGCCCGCGTGAGCGTCGGCATTCGAACCCGCACCCGGGTGCGCCGGGCCCGGCCCACGGTCGCCCGCCGCCTGCACCGACCGCACCATCACCTGCATCATGGCCCCGAGCCCCTCCGGATCCTCGGCCCAGGAGGCATCGCGCATGCACAGCTCGCGGTAGCCGCGGTGACCATGACGGGCCAGGAACCCCCGCAGTCGCTCGCCCGCGGCGTTGGTCGAGGCCCGGAGGGTGGTGACCGCGTCGCCGGGATCCGCGGCGAGGAACCCCTCGGCGGCCGGGGGGTCGGCGGCGATGGCGCGGACCACCGAGTCCAGCTGCTCCAGCATCACCGCGCTCTCCACCTCGGAGGCGCCGGCCATGAGCCGCGCCGCGTCGGTGCGGCCGGAGTCCTCGCTGCGGCCGGCCTTGACTGCCTGCTTCATGAGGACACTCTCGAGGATGTTGGCGGCGACCGCGGCGCGCGAGGACGAGCGCACATGGGTCAGCGTCACGTCGCAGTACTGCTCGACGCCGGCCTCCAACTGCTCCATCACCAGCCGCGGGTCCTCGCTGGTCGGGACCCGCCAGGCGGCGATCTGCCCTTCCAACCGCCGGATCGCCGGGCCCGCCGACAGCGCGTGGGAGGACAGGCGGATGGTGTTGCCGAGCCTGCGCAGGAACGGCTTGGGCGGCTTGGGCACCAGCTCCTCGACCACCCGCCCGCAGATCGAGGTGGAGAACTGCTCGAGAGAGTTGCCCACGATGCCCGAGCTCAGCGCGGTGCCCTCGGTGAGGTTGAGGAACATGTGCCCGGAGAAGTAGCCCACCTGCAGCCACGGCTGGTCGTAGCTCGCCTGGGCCCGGGCCACCACTTGGATTGCCTGCATGGCGTAGTCGATCGCGAACCCCGAGACCGACGCCGTCAGCGGACAGAACGCCCCCGGCATCATCTCCCCGATGTTGCATCGCGTGTAGACGTGGTCCTCCCCGGCCAGCGGGGAGTCCATCTCGCCGAGATCGGCGGGCAGGGTCGTGATGGGCCTGGCCTGCAACCACCAGAGCCTGCCTGCCCGGTCGATCGCCCACTCGAGGTCCATCGGCCTGCCCCAGTGCTGCTGTGCGCGCAGGGCGCCCGACCGGATGGCCGCGATCTCCTCCGGGGACAGGACCCCCTCGTCGTCGTCGTACTCCCGCACTGCCACCTCGCCGCCGGAATCCAGGACGAGGTGGTCCGGCGACGCCGATCCGTCGACCAGCGCCTCGCCCAGGCCGGCGACCGCGTCGATCACCATGAGGTCGCGCCGACCACTGGTGGGGTCCGCGGTGAACACCACGCCGGCGGCGCGCGCGTCCACCATCTGCTGCACCACCAGGTGCATGGGCGTCGGGGAGGTGTCCGTGGCCGTGTCCGCGGCCGTGGTGCCGGCCCCGGTGCCGACCGTCGGGGTGCTGACCGTCGCGGTGGACGCCGCGGTGGCCACCGGCTCCGCGCGGTAGGACGCGGCGCGGCCGGAGTCCACCGAGGCCACGCACGTGCGCACGGCGTCGACGAAGCGCGCCGCGGAGTCCACGCCCAGCACCGTGTCGTACTGGCCGGCGAACGAGTGGTCCTCACCGTCCTCCCCGGCCGCCGAGGACCTCACGGCCACCGGCGTCGCGCCGGCGTCGGCCATGCGGTCGAACCACCGGGAGAGGTCGACGACGACGAGGTCATCCGACGCGTCCGCGATCACGAACCCCCGGGGAACGTCCAGGCCGAGGCGCCGGAGTTCGGCCAGTCCCGCGGCCTTCCCGCCGTAGCGGTCGTCGGCGACCTCGTCGAACTCGACCACCGTCGGCGTCATCGCTCGCCTCCCAGCGCGTCGACGATCTCGGCCAGCGCATCGGTGGCGATGGGGCCCGACTGATAGAGGCAGAGGCGGTCCGACACCCCGTCGACCCGGTCGCGGATGTGCGCGGCCACCTCGGCAGGGGAGCCACACGCGGCGATGGTGTGCAGGATGTCGTCGCTGATCAACGACGTCATCTCCTGCCAGCGGCCCTGCTTGGACATGGTGTTCAGCTCCGGCTGGAGGTCGCCCCACCCGTGGGCGTCGAGCACGGGCTTGTACGCCGGCGTGGATCCGTAGAACGCCAGCAGGCGGCGCGTGGACACGTGGTCGTCCTCGGCCCCGGTGGCCACGGACACGATCACCTCGGGCACCACCTCGAAGTCGTCCTCGCTGCGGCCGGCGGCGGCCAGCCCGGCGCGCACGGCCGGCATCGTCGACTCGCGCAGGAACTTCGTCGACCCGAACGGCATCACCAGCAGGCCGTCGGCCACCTCCGCGGTGGCCCGGGTCAGCCGCGGCCCGAGCGCGCCCAGGTAGATGGGCGGCGGACCGTACGGGTTGGGCCCGGGGACGAAGGTGGGGGTCATGAGGGTGTGCCGGTAGTACTCGCCGCGGAAGTCCAGGCGCTCACCGGTCTCCCAGGTGGCGAAGATGGCCCGCAGCGCCCCCACCAGCTCCTTCATCCGCTCGACGGGGCGGTCGAACTCGGCCCCGTAGCGCTTCTCGATCTGCGCCCGCACCTGCGTACCCAACCCGAGGACGAACCGGCCCCCGCTGAGCAGCTGCAGGTCGTTGGCCTGGTGGGCCAGCTGGATGGGGTTGCGGGGGAACCCGATCGCGACGTTGGACATCACGTCCAGCCCGGGGACCTGTGAGGCCAGCACCAGGGGGGTGAACACGTCGTGTGGGCCCTCGAAGGTGAACACCCCGGACGCGCCGGCCTCCTTGAGCGCCTCCGCGCGGTGGACCACGTCGGTGGGGCCGAACAGGGCCGTCTGGACCTTCACGCCTGCGCTCCGTTCTGCGAACCCGAGTCCGAGTCGGAGTCCGAGCCCGCACCGTCGGTCCAGTCCGTGAAGCCCGACGGGTGGTGGGGCCCGATCACGCCGTGCTCGAACAGGCCCGCGCCTTCGCGGGTCGTCCCGTCGGCCTCCGTGCAGACGGCGTGGCCGACATGGTCGATGAGGCTGAATGCCGCCCCGGCCATGACGTCGGGGTCGGTGAGGTCGAAGCTCACCCGCTCGGTGAACCCCTCGCCCTTCCAGCTGCCGTGCGCCCAGGAGGAGTCGCCGCCGTACCCGGAGCCGAAGGCGATGGGGGCGTAGAGCCTGGACTCCACGTCCAGCCGGAACCGGTCGCCGGCGCGGTTCATGAACTCCACGTGGACGCCCGTCGGGATCCGCGTGCCGGCGCGATAGTCCACGTCCACGCGCACGCCGTCGAGCTGTTCCACGCGGCCGTCCCGCCAACGGCGCGTGCAGTCGTAGAGGCTGCGGTGGCCGTCGGGGTCCTCCTGCAGGATGAGGAACAGCTGGTAGTCGTCGAACGCCAGGGGCAGGTAGAGCCACCACATCCCCCGGAACGCGGTGTCCGGGCGGCCGGGTGCGTCCGCCTCGCCGACGGGACGGATGCCCCACGAGCGGTCACGGGCGGCGACCGACGAGGAGTGGGTGACCTCCATCCGCTCGTCGTCGACCTCGATCCACCCCTCCCACGAGCCGAGCTGCGCGAACCGGCTGGCCTGCAGCGTCACCCGCCGGTCGGTGAGCATCGAGTGCGGCTCCTCCATGGCGGCGGGGAACAGTCCCCGCCAGGTCAGGTCCGCGGCGATGCCCTCCGTCGGAGCCAGCGTCAGGCGCAGCTCCTGCAGCGGCTCGATCACCTCGAGGGCGTAGCCCCCGACGTTCGGGTGCAGGCGGTCGTCGTCGATCGCGTCGCTGAGGTGCACCGCGGTCTGCGTGTCACCACGGCGGACCACGAAGTAGGCGTCCTTGACCCCGAGCCTGGGGTAGTACCCGATCCCGGTCAGGGCCATGAATCGGCCCTCGCGGTCGAGCACGTTGAAGTACGACCGGTCGTAGAAGTTCCGGTCGGACGTGGCCGGCCAGGTGACCGGCGCGTGGGTCTGGTGGATCGGGTACTCGTCGAGCGGGCTGAGCTTCACGGGTCTCTCCCTGATAATACGATGCGCACTGTATTGGAACTAGGGTGAACCCATGACAACAGACGCGCGCACGGTTGGCGGGGAATCGGCAAAGTCCGTCGAGGGACGGTCTGGCGCGGGACGGTCTGGCGCGGGGCGGCCGCGAGACGGGCGGATCGATGCCGCGGTGATCGCCGCGACCAGGGAGCTCATCCTCGAGACGGGCTATCCGGCGCTGTCCCTCTCGGCGATCGCCGCGCGCGCGGGGACGACCACCGCGGCCATCTACCGGCGGTGGTCGGGCAAGGCACAGCTCGTCCACGAGGCCGTGCTGTCCGCGGAGACCGTCGTGTTGCCGGCGGACTCCGGGGACGTCCGCAGCGACATCAGGGCGCTGGTGGAGACCATCCGGTCGATGTTCGACCGGCCCGAGGTGCGCGTGGCGCTGCCGGGACTGATCGCCGACACCGTCGCCGACCCCGTGGTCCACGACCAGATGATCGCCCGCCTGGCCGGCAACCTCACCGCGTTCGAGAGCCGTTTCGGCCGGTCCCGGCGCGGCGACGACCAGCTGCCCATGCTCGCCGAGGTGGTCGCGGGCACCGTGATCTTTCGCATCCTCGTCCGCCGGGACGCCGCCCTCGACGAGGCGTGGGTGGACGAGATGACCGAGCTCATCACCGGGCGGTGGCCCGGCCCATCCGAGTAGCGGCTGCCGCGCGCGCAGCCGTCACTGCTGGCGGGGGACCGCGGTGTAGACGGCGACCTCGTCGGGGACTCCCTTGGCCTTGGTGAGCCGGAAGCTCCTCTTGCGACGCGTGGACACCCTGGACTCATCCAGTCCGGGGAGAGTGGTCTCGCTGACCAGGATCTCGCCCGTCCCCGCCTTCTCCGCCAGCCTGGCGGCGATGTTGACGTCCACGCCCAGGTAGTCGCCGCCGATCAGGCGGGGGTTCCCGGTGTGGATACCGGCCCGGATCCGGGGCCGCATGCCGGCGACTTCCACTTGGTCGAGCCCGTCGGAGCAGGCCACGACGGCATCGAATGCGAGCTGGGGCGACGGGAAGACCGCCATGAGGCCGTCGCCGAGGCGCTTGACCACGTGCCCGCGGTGGTTCCGCACCTCCGGCTCGGTGGCCGAGGCGACCTCCCTCAGCAGCCGTAGAGCGTCCTCGTCGCCGACGCGCATGGCCCAGTTGGAGAACCCGACGAGGTCGGTGAACACGATGGTCACCTCGCTCCCACTGCCGCCTCGGCCGGACCGTTGCGTCAGTGCGTGCCACACCTGTAACCCGCCCAGGGACAACTCGCGCGAGGCGGTGGGCTGCTCGTCGAACAGGCGACCGGCCACGCGGGCGATCGTCCCCGCGCTGTCCCGGCCCGCGGCCGAGAGCGGATCTCCGAACCCGGAATCGCCGGGTAGCGCGCGCCGGGCGCGGCGCAACGCCTCGACCGCGGAGGGGTGTCTGTTGATATCGCGGGCGCCCGCTGCGATTCGGGCGGCGGACGCGCGCGCCCGCTCCCACCGAGGGTTCGACATGCTCAGAGGGTAGCCGCACGTGCTCCCGTGGTGCCGTGTGTGGTGGCGTGCCCGGACTCCAGGCGGACCACGCGATCGGCGGTGGCGACGAACCGCTCGTCGTGGGACGCGCACCCGACGGCCACGCCCCGCCGATGGGCCTGGTCGGCCAGTAGTTCGTGGATGTGCTGCCGACTGGTGGAATCCAGGCCCGCATCCGGCTCGTCCATCAACACGATGTCGGCGCGGCTCGCGAGCGCCTGCGCGAGAAGGGCGCGCTGTCGCTGGCCGCCGGACAGTTCCGTCAGGGACCGGGACTCGAGACCGTCCAGGCCGACCGCCGCGATCATCTCGGCCACGACGCCGCGGGCCTCCCGCCTGCCGATCCGTCGTCCCCACGTCCCCATGGAGACGGTGTCGCGGACCGTGAGGGGAAGGGTCTCCGGCGCGGCGGGCCGCTGGACCACGAGTGAGATGGAGCCGAGGCGGCGCACCTCGCCCCTCAGGGGCACGCGGACGCCGGCGAGCAGTTCCACGAGTGTGGATTTCCCCGACCCGTTGGGGCCGGCGAACGCGGTGAGGGTCCCGTACGACAGCTCCACGGAGACGTCGTGGAGTACCTCGCGACCCGCATAGCCGAAGCACAACCCGTGGGCGCTGATGGCCGGTCCCGGTGGGGGCATGCTCGCGGCCTCCTTGTTGATAATGAATGTCGTTATGGATACTGTACGTCCTCGTGTCCCTGCTCCTCGATCCGTTCAGCACCGCGTTCGTCGCGCGGGCTCTGGTCGGCGGCGTCCTGGTGGCGGTGATCTGCGGAGTGGTCGGCACCTGGGTCGTCATCCGGGGCATGGCGTTCTTCGGCGAGGCGATCGGGCACGGGATGCTCCCGGGAGTCGCACTGGCCACCGTTCTCGGCTTCCCGGCCCTGGTGGGCGGGGCCGTCAGTGCGGTGGCGATGAGCGCGGCGATCGGGGCGCTGCAGAAGCGCGGCAAGCTCTCCTACGACACCACGATCGGGCTGCTGTTCGTCACCATGCTCTCGGTCGGGGTGATCATCGTGTCCCACTCCGGAAGCTTCGCCACGGACGCCTCGGCCGTCCTGTTCGGTGACATCCTGGCGATCCGCGGTCCCGAACTCATCACCCTGGCCGCCGCGCTGGCGGTCACGCTGGTCGTGGCCGTTCGCTTCCACAGGGCCTTCGTCGCCGCGGCCTTCGATCCCCGCGTCGCCCAGACCCTGGGGCTGCGGCCGAGGGTCGCACAGGTGGCGCTCGTCGGACTCGTGACCCTCGCGGTGGTCGCCTCGTACCAGGCCGTCGGGACCCTGCTGGTGGTGGCGTTGCTGCTGGCCCCCGTGGTCGCCGCGAACCGGTGGACCAGGCGCATCCCGTCGACCATGGCGCTCGCCGCGGTGTTCGGGAGCGCCGCCGTGGTGATCGGTCTGCTCGCCTCCTGGCACGCCGGGACGGCCGCGGGCTCCTCCATCGCGTTCTCCGCGATCGCACTGGCAGGGGTCTCGGCGTCAGCACACGCGGTCCGCCAGACGATTCGCGCCACCCGGCTCTCGCGCCACCGTCCCCCGGTCGGCCCGGTCGGCCCTGTCAGCCCGGTCAACCCCGTCACCCCGGCCGCAGCGGAAGCGCCCGCCCCGTGAGAAACCCCTCGAGAAAGCAGAGCATGCGCACCCTGAGATCGATCGCCCCCCTCGTCGTCGTCGCCCTGATCCTCACCGGATGCGCGGGTGGCACGGATGACCCGGACGCCGCCCCGCCCGGGTCCGCCGCGACCGTGGAGGAGTCCTCGCCGCAGGAGACCGGCAGCGGGCACGGCGAGATCGAGGGGGCCGAGGAGGTGGCCGAGCCGCAGCTGCACCTGGTGAGCATCGACCGCACCGGTGCGGTCGGGATGCTCAACCTGCTGGACGGCACCACGACCGAACCGGGCAGCATCGACCCGCCGACGGCGGTCACCTCGGACGGCCGGTACCTGTTCGCCGACACCGGTGCCGGAGTGGAGATCGTCGACAGCGGCGTGTGGACGTGGGATCACGTCGACCACTTCCACTACTACCGGACCTCCCCGAGCGTTCTGGGAGCCGTGGCCGGCGAGGGGCCGGCGGTCGTCTCGACCTCCGGAAACGCGACCACCGGCGGCACCGGGGTGTTCTTCCCCGAGTCGGGCGAGGCGGTACTGCTCAGCAACGAGGCGCTGTCCGAGGGTCGGATCGAGGAGGTCTTCCGCCTCGAGACCGAGCCGCACGAAGGCCTGGCCGCTCCCCTTGGCAGTGGCGCGCTCGTCACCACCGTCGACGAGGCGGGGGCAGTCTCCGGGGTCGAGTTCCACGGGGCCGACGGCTCGCCGGTCGACGGCGCGACGGCGCCCTGCGCGGACGCTCAGGGTGCCGCGACCACCCGCATCGGCGTGGTCGTGGGGTGTGCAGACGGGGTACTGCTGGCCACCTACGAGGAGGGCGAACCGCAGTTCGAGCGTATCGCCTTCCCCGAGGGGACCCAGGCGCCGCGCGCAACCGACTTCCGGGGCCGCAAGGGCCGGCCGGCCGTTGCCGCGCTCGCCGGGGACCAGGGCTTCTGGCTGCTCGACACCCGGGCACGCGAGTGGCAGTTCGTACCGACGGATGTGCCGTTGGTACAGGTCTCCGCCGCGAGCGACGACGACTCCCACGTGGTGGCGGTGGACCGTCAGGGCCGGGTCCGCGTCTACGACGGCGAGGCCGGGGCCGAGATCGCCGCCACCGATCCACTGCTGGCCGAGGCGGTCGCGACCCCGGAGACGGCAGCCGGAATCGAGCTCACGGTCGACCGGGAGCGGGCGTATGTCAACGACCCCGCCGCGGGGGTCGTCCACGAGATCGACTACCGGGGTGACGCACGGGTTGCCCGGAGCCTGGACACGCCCACCACGCCCGACTTCGTCGCGGAGACCGGACGATGAGGCGGCGTTCGGTGCTGTCCGCCGTGCTCGTCACGGCCGGACTGGCCTTGTCCGGGTGCGCGATGGTGGACGGCGCCACGGACGACCATCCGACGATCGTCGTGACGACCAACATCCTCGGCGACGTGGTGGAGAACGTGGTGGGGGATGCGGCCGACGTCACGACCCTGATGAAGCGCAACGCCGACCCGCACTCGTGCGAGATCTCCGCCCAGGAGGCGAGCCTGATGGATCGCGCCGACCTGGTGGTGTCCAACGGGTTGGGGCTCGAGGAGGGGCTCCAGCAGCACCTCGACCGGGTGGCGGCCACCGGCGTGCCGATGCTCGTCGCGGGGGAGCAGGTCGAGGTCATCGACTACTCGGAAGGGGATGCCGGCGGCACCGCCGACCCGCACTTCTGGACCGACCCGGCCCGCATGGTCGACGTGGTCGACGCGCTGGAGGCCGAGTTGGTGGAGGTCGACGGCATCGACCGGGCTGCCGTCGAGGCGGGCGCCGACCGGTACCGGGATGAGCTCGACGAGCTCGACGACGAGATGACCACCGCGTTCGCCACCATCCCCGCCGACAACCGCGCCCTCGTCACCAACCACCACGTCTTCGGCTACCTCGCCGAGCGTTTCGACTTCCGCGTCCTCGGCGCGGCCATCCCCGGCGGGACCACCCTCGCCTCCCCCAGTGCCTCCGACCTCGACGGGCTCGCCTCGGCGATCACCGAGGCCGGCGTCCCCGCGATCTTCGCCGAGTCCTCCCAGCCGGATCGGCTGGTGCAGGTACTCGCGAGCGAGGCCGGTATCGACACCCGGGTGATCGAGTTGTTCACCGAGTCGCTCACCGAACCGGGACAGGGCGCCCCCAGCTACCTGGAGATGATGCGCGCGAACACCGAGCGCATCGTCGACGGGCTCTCCACCTGACCACCTACTGGAAGAAGGACGATTGATGAGAACACGACACACCCGCGCGGCCGGAGCGGTCGCGATGCTCGCGACGGCAGCGCTGCTCGCCACCGCGTGCGGCACCGGCGGCGGCGACGCCGATGCGGACGACGCCGAGGCACAGAACACCGCAACCACCACCTCGGCAGCCTCGGAGGCGGGCTCCTCGGAGAAGCGCCTGGCCGTGGCGTACGAGAACGGCATCGCGGTCCTCGACGGCGAGACCCTGGAGGTCATCGAGGAGTTCGAGACCGAGGAGTTCACCCGCCTGAACGCGTTCGGCGACGGGCAGACCGTGCTGGTGACCACGTCCGACGGGTTCCAGGTGCTCGACACCTCGGTGCCCGAGCTCACCGACCTGGTGATCGAGGCCGACACCCCGGCGCACGTCGTCCGCCACGCCGGCAAGACCGTGCTGTACGACGACGGGACCAGCGACACCTTCATCTTTGACACCGCGGCACTCGCCGACTCGGGCGGCGAGCTCCCCGAGTTCGAGACCATCCCCGGCGACCAGGCCCACCACGGTGTCTCGATCGTGTTGACCGACGGCACCTTCCTCACCACCATCGGTGACGACGAGGGCCGCACGGGTGCGTTCGCCGTCAATGCCGACGGCGAGGAGATCGCCCGCAACGAGGAGTGCCCCGGCATCCACGGTGAGGGCACCGCTGCCGGCGAGACGGTGATCTTCGGTTGTGAGGACGGCGCCCTGATCTTCCAGGACGGGGAGTTCGAGAAGATCACGGCCGCCGATGAGTACGGCCGCATGGGCAACGCGTACGTGAGCGAGGACAGCCCGCTCGTGGTGGGTGACTACAAGGACGACCCGGATGCCGAGAGTGTCCTGCTCACCAAGATCGCACTGATCGACACCGAGGCGGGCACCCACGAGGTCGTGGACCTGCCGGAGGGCGTCGGATACACCTGGCGCGACGTCGTGCGCGGCCCGAACGACATGGCCTACCTGCTCGGCACCGACGGTGCCATCCGCGTGATCGACCCGGCCACCGGCGAGATCTCCGAGAGCTACGACGTGATCGACCCCTGGGAGGGGCCGGCGGAGTGGCAGGACGCGCACCCGTCCATCGTCGTGAACGGGGACATCGCCTACGTGAGCGAGCCGGCGAAGAACACCGTCTACGCCGTCGACCTCACCACCGGTGAGGTCGTCGCGTCCGGCCAGACCCCGGGTGCGCCCAACGAGATGGCGGTCGCGCTGGGCTAGAGCCTGCTTCTACGGCTGACGCCGATCATCGCTGTGGATGGCGATGGTCGGCGTCGGTTTCTGCGTAGGCGGTGAGGGTTGGGGGCGGGTGCACTGGTAGTCCGCGGAGCCGGACCGCGGCGCGACCGCTGGACCGTACGGATGGCTCCAACGCCGTCGACGTGACAGTTGATAGCGGCGATGCCTCGGAGGCTAGGGGGTCACAGGGTACACCCGTGTGGGACGATATGCCGCCGGCCATCGCTGCTGTGGGTTTGAGTGCTTTGCGGCGGTTTTCTGTGATCGCTTGGGGGCGTTAGTTTCCGATCACGAGGATGCTGGCGGCGGATTCTATGACGTCGTCGGTGATGGTCTCGAGTTGGTTGATCTTGAGCACTCGGGCGATCTGAGGGAAGAGGCGTTCGAGGAGGCGGAAGTTGCCCCGGGTGATGCGTTCGATCGCGGCGATCGCTTGAGCGTCGGTGAAGTCGTCTGGGTCAAGAGTGCGGCCGAGGCGTTTCCAATGGCGATCGAGGACGAAGAGCAGTTCCTCGCGTCCTAGTGCCCGGTATCGGTGTGAAAATCCGAGGCGGCTGTAGAGCTGAGGGTAGTGGCGAAACCGCTGGTCAATGCCAGGCATGCCGATGAGGATGATCGCCAGGTCGTAGCGGTCGTGTTCATCACGGAGGAGTTCGAGTGCGGTCGGGGCCAGTCGTTCGGCTTCATCGATGATGAGCAGCTCGACCCACTTGTTGGTGTGACCTGAGTGGGCGCCGGTGACTTTGCCGATGTTGCGCTGGTGTTCGTCGATGCAGATGCCGAGCTTTGTCTGCAGGTGCGCGATCTCGTGCATGAGGATTTTGGGCCTGGGGAGCACCTCGGGGGTGTAGAACACGGTCCGGCACCGGTTCGCAGTTGCATAAAGCTTGGCGTCGTCTTCGGTGCGCGGCCCCCATTCGGTGATGAACGGTTCCACGGTGTCCCAGTGGGCGTATCGGCGTGCCGATTGGGTCTTGCCGATGCCGGCGTCGCCGTGACAGATGCCGATGGTGCGTTCCTTGCGTACCGCGGTGGCGAATTCGGTGAACCGGCGATGTTCCTTGGTGATGATGAAGTCCTTGGCCATCCTTAGTCCTCTTCGTAGGTGCGCAGCTTGGTTGGCCGCGCTCCGGGGGCGGCGGTGCGCGGTTCGGCCCGATCGGCGATACGCGGGATGCGGTCGTTGATGTCTTTGCGCAGTTGGCGCCGGCGGGC
>NZ_JAALDZ010000076.1:0-22319 GCF_014145125.1 Dietzia sp. CQ4
GCGACCGACCGGGCCAGCTCGTCCCGCCGGTCCACGGCCTCGGACACCTGCTCGGCGAGCCGGGCACGGACGCTCTCCGCGTCCGCCAGCTCGGCGCGTCGGGTCACCAGGTCGTCGGCGGCCAACCGGAAGGTCGCGTCGCGGAGGTCGGCCTGGACGGACTGGGCACGGCGCGCCACCTCGGCCTGACGACCGAGGGGCTTGAGCTGGCGGCGCAGTTCGCCGGTCAGGTCACTCAGCCGGTCGAGGTTGCCCTGCATCCCGGCGAGCTTGCGCTGCGCCTTCTCCTTGCGACGACGGTGCTTGAGGATGCCGGCGGCCTCCTCGATGAAGGCGCGACGCTCCTCGGGTTTGGACTCGAGGATCTCGGCGAGTTTGCCCTGGCCCACGATCACGTGCATCTCGCGCCCGATGCCCGAATCCGAGAGCAGCTCCTGGACGTCCATCAGGCGGGCGCGGTCCCCGTTGATCTCGTACTCCGCCGCACCATCGCGGAACATCCGCCGGGTCAGCGAGACCTCGGCGTAGTCGATCGGCAGCGTGCCGTCCGAGTTGTCGAGGGTGAGCGTCACCTCCGCGCGGCCGAGCGGCGCCTTCCCCGCGGTCCCCGCGAAGATCACGTCCTGCATCTTGCCGCCGCGCAGCGACTTGGCGCTGTGCTCCCCCATCACCCAGGTCAGCGCGTCGACGACGTTGGACTTACCGGAACCGTTGGGACCGACCACGCAGCAGATGCCGGGCTCGAACCTCAGCGTCGTCGGTGCCGCGAAGGACTTGAAGCCCTTGAGCGTCAACGATTTGAGGTACACGGGTGTCGATCCTAGGTCAGCGCTCGACGAATCCCGTCAGGTCACCGCGCGCCGGCTCCCAGGCGTCCACCACGAGGTCCACGTGGCCGGGGGTCCCGGGGCCGCGCAGGAGTTCCACCAGGGCCCGACACGCGGGCTCCGGTCCTTCCGCCACCACGTGTACCCGGCCGTCGGTCTTGTTGGCGGCGTACCCGACGAGGCCCAACTCGAGTGCCCTGGACCGGGTCCACCACCGGAACCCCACGCCCTGGACCCGCCCGTGGACCCAGGCCACCAGCCGGACCGGGTCCGGATCCCGTCCGCTCATCGCGGGGCGTCCACTGCTGACGCGCCCGGCCCTCGTCCGGTCTCGAAACCCAACCCGATCTCGGACCCCGCCGCCAGCGTCCGGCCGACCGTGCACGCGGAGTCCACCGAGCGCCGGATCATGTCCAGCAGCCTGTCCCGCATGACCTGGTCGAGCCCGGAGAGGTCGAGCTCGTAGGTCTCCTCCAACCGCGGGTACCGCTCGGCCTCGCGGTCGGCGTCCCCGGAGACGTGGACGGTCGCGGCGTAGTCGTCGCCGAGTCGGCGGGAGACGGTGAAGTCCGAGGCCATCGCGGTGCACGACGCCAGGGCGATCTTGAGCAGTTCACCCGGGGTGAACACGCCCTCGACGTCCGCCGACCCGATCTCGACCCGCGCGCCCCGCGTCGAGTGCCCGACGTACCTCCGGGTCCCGGCCCGCTCCACCCGGAGCTCGGTGGCGGCCGGTGGGTTCTGTGAGGTGTCGTCCTTACCGGTCATCGTCATGACGGTCATCGTACGGAGCGGGTCCGGCGCGCCCCGCCACGGCGGGGCGCCGCCTGGCAGGCGGGGCAGAAGTGGGAGCCCCGGTTCATGAAGTCCTCGCGGACCACCGGCGTCCCGCACCTCGCACAGGGACGCCCCGCCCGCCCGTACACGTCGAGGGATCTGTCGAAGTAGCCCGAGGCGCCGTTGACGTTGACGTACAGGGCGTCGAAGGAGGTGCCCCCGGCGGCCAACGCGTCCGACATCACGTCACGGGCGTGGCCGAGCACCCCGCGGACGGTGGCCAGCGTCAAGGCCCCCGCGCGCCGGCGGCCGTGGACACCGGAACGCCACAGTGCCTCGTCCGCGTAGATGTTGCCGATGCCGGACACCACGGTCTGGTCCAGCAGGAGTCGTTTGATCTCGGTGTCCCGGCGGCGGATCGTCCGCGCCGTGGCCTGCTCGTCGAATCCGGGCTCGAACGGGTCGGCGGCCACGTGCGCGGCCGGCGCGGGCAGGAGCACCCGGGTGCCGTCGGCGGCCTCGGCCAGTGGGACGACGGTCCACCCGCCGAACGTCCTCTGGTCGACGAACCGCAGCTCCCTGCCGTCGTCGAGCAGGGCGCGGGCGTGGAGGTGTCGTACCTGCGGAGCGTCGGAGGTCGTGACCAGCATCTGGCCGCTCATCCCGAGGTGGACCAACAGGCAGTCGGCGCCGGCGGAGTGCTCACCGTCCAGGGTCAACCACAGGTACTTGCCCCGCCGGCCGGCACCGGTCACCACCCGATCTCGCAATCGGGCGACGATCTCCGCCGGACCGCCGGGCTGGCGGCGGGCCGTGCGGGCCCCGGTCACGTCGACGTCGAGTATCCGACGCCCCACCACGTGGGACTCGAGACCGCGTCGCACCACCTCGACCTCGGGGAGTTCCGGCATGTCAGCCCGTGGCCCGGTCCAGGGCGGCCCAGGCCTGCTCGGCGGCCTTCTGCTCGGCCTCCTTCTTGGTCCGGCCGACGCCCTCCCCCAGTGGATCGTCTCCGACCAGGGCCACCGCGGCGAAGGTCTTGTCGTGGTCCGGCCCGGTGGAGGTGATGTCGTACCGGGCCTTGGGCCGGCCGAGGGCCGAACACTTCTCCTGGAGGCTGGTCTTCCAGTCCAGCGCCGCTCCCAGGGTGGGCACCACCCGCAGCCGCTCACCGATGATCCCCTCGACGATCCCCCGCGCGACCTCCAGGCCATGGGTCAGGTAGACGGCACCGAACACGGCCTCCAGGGTGTCCGCCAGGATCGAGTGCTTGTCCCGCCCGCCGGTGAGTTCCTCTCCCCTGCCGAGGCGGAGGAGCGCACCGAGCCCGTCGGGGCCCATCTCGCGGGCGATATCGGCCAGGACGTAGGTGTTGACCAGGCTCGCCCGGATCTTCGCGAGGTCGCCCTCCGGGCGGTCCGGGTACGCGGTGTAGAGGTGTTCGGTCACGACGAGTTCCAACACGGCGTCGCCGAGGAACTCGAGCCGCTCGTTGTGGGGTAGGCCCCCGTGCTCGTAGGCGTACGACCTGTGGGTCAGCGCCTGTGCGGCCAGCTCCGCGGGGAGCTGCACACCCAGGACCGCGCCGAGCTCCGGGGAGGGGTCCGTCACCCGGCCCCCTCGTCGGTCCCGGGGTCCGCGAACTTCTCCGCCAGGCCGGCCCAGCGGGGATCGATGCGTCCCTCGGTGCTGCCCGAGACCCCGTCCGGCGCGGGGGTGTCGGGGTTGACGCAGTCGCTGAGACCGTAGTCCGTGCACGTGGGCGACATCGGGAACTCGAGACCGAAGGCGTCGACCAGGGCGGGTTCCAGGTCCAGCAGGTCTCCGTCGAGCAGGCGCACCTCGTCCTGCTCCGCGCCGTCCGCCGCGGCCGTGCCCTCGACGGCGTACATCTCCGTCAGATCCACGGAGACCTCGCTGGTGAACTCGCCGAGACACCGCGCACATTCCACGGAGGCCCGCCCGGCGACGGTGCCGGTCACCAACACCCCTTCCTCGACGAAGGTCAGGGCCAGATCCAGGTCGACCTCGGCCCCCTGGGGGATCCGGATCAGCTCGACCCCGATGTCCGACGGCAGCATCGCGGCACGCTGGACCTGCGTCATCGCCCCCGGGGACCGGGTGATGCTGCGGGTGTCGAGGACGAGGGAATCGGCGGCCGGGCGGCCTTGGCGTCGCTTGCGGGAGGTGGTGGACACGCCCAGCAGACTACCCGTCTCCGATCAGTAGTCCCCGTACCCGTCGCCGTAGTGATCGCCCTCGCGCGCCCCGCGGCGGCCGGGGGCCTCACGCCGCCCGCCCGGGGTGACGCCGTGGAGCTCCTCGCGCCCGCGGGACACGGTACGGATGGTCGAGCCGAGGAACTCCTCGAACCGCGCCATCTTGTCGTCGATGTAGGCGTCGCACTCCTCGCGCCGACGGTCGCTCTCCGCGTGCGCGGCGTCCCGGATCCGGCTGGCCTCCTCGTCGGCGATCCGGACGACCTCGGACTCCGACAGCATCCGCTGCTGCTCCTGGCGGGCCTCGGTGATGGTGCGGTCGTAGATGATGTTGGCCTGTTCCACCAGCCGGTCGGACTCGGCACGGGCCCGGGCGGTGGTCGACTCGGCCTCGCGGCGGGACCGGTCGAGCAGATCGGCGGATTCCGCGCGGGCGTCGCCCACCAGGCCGTCGGCGTGGGCCGTGGCCTCGGCGACCATGCGATCGGCCCGTGCCTTGGCGTCGGCGAGCATCGCGTCGGCGTCCGCCCGGGCCTCGCGCAGCGTGCGATCCGCCTCGGCATCCGCGGCGGACACGGTGTCCCGGGCGGTCGCGTCGGCTTCCGCGAGCACGCTGTCACGCTGGTCCAGCACGTCCTGGGCGTCGTCGAGCTCACCTGGGAAGGAGTCACGGATGTCGTCGAGCAACAGCAGCGACTCGTGCCGGGGCACCACGCAGTTCGCGGTCATGGGCAGACTGCGGGCATCCTCGATCATCGCGTTCAGCTCGTCGAGGGCCTGGAACACTCGGTACACGCTCGTCCCTTCACCGGATCGTCACTCTTGCCACACCAGTGTGCCCGCAAGCCGGGTCCCGGTGCGGGTGCGGCGGCGGTGTGTCCGGTGGTCCGGGGCGCAGGGGCTCGCCGCCCGGCCCCACCGCTCAGCCCAGCCGGTCCTTCAGGGCCCGTGCGACGGGATCCGGCAGGAGATGCGAGACGTCCCCGCCCAGTCTGGTGACCTCGCGGCACAGCGACGAGGACACGAAGGCCAGGTCCGCCCGGGTAGGCAGGAACACGGTGTCCACCCCCGCGATCGACCTGTTCATGTGGGCCATCGGCAGTTCGTAGTCGTAGTCGGTCGAGTCGCGCAGGCCCTTGATCACGGCCGTGGCGCCCTGCTCGCGGCAGTAGTCGACGAGCAACCCGTAGAAGCTGTCGACGCGGACCCCGGGGAGGTCGGCGCAGACCTCCTCGATGAGCGCCTTCCGCTCGTCGATGGTGAACGTCCCCTGCTTGTTGGGGTTGGCCACGACGCACACGATCACGTCGTCGAACAGCTGCGCCGACCTCCGGATGATGTCGAGGTGCCCGAGGGTCACCGGGTCGAACGAGCCTGGGCACACGACGGTGGTCATCGGGCGACCGTATCAACCGGCCGGGCGATCTCGACGGCGGTCTCCCCGTAGGTCCGTTCGAACTCCACCTCGTATCCGTCGGGCCATCGCACGGCCGGGTCCCGTCGGGACCTCTCCCACACCACGAGGGCGTCCCCGGCCAGCCAGCCTCCCGCCGACAACGCCTCGAGGACGGGGGCGTCGAGCTCCCCGGACTTCTCGTACGGCGGGTCTGCGAGGACGAGGTCGAACCCCCCGGCCACCGGACACGGCCCGGCGACGGCGGCGGGCAGCGCCGCCCGCCTCACGGTAGGGCGGACCGACGGGAACGACGACGACAGACCCGCCGTGTTCGCGCGGATGCTCGCGACCGCGCGGGGGTTGTCCTCCACGAACCACACCACGTCGGCGCCCCGGGAGACCGCCTCCAACCCGAGGGCGCCGGATCCCGCGAACAGGTCCAGGACCGCGGCACCGTCCAGATCCATCCGGCTGACGATCGCGCTGAACAGGGCCTCGCGGACGCGGTCGGTGGTGGGCCGGGTCCCCGAGGGCGGCACGGTGATCGACCGCCCGCGCAGGCGGCCCGAGATGATGCGGGTCATGGCTCCCCTGATGGTCGAGATGGTGGTGGTCAGTACTTGAACAGGTAATCCGACTCGTCCGAACCGGACAGTCGGCGGACCCGCTCGGCCAACGCCGGGTGGGTGTCGAGCCCGGGGTCGGAGTCGAGGATCTCCTCGGCGTGCCGGCGTGCGATCTCGATGACCTCGCCGTCCTCGACGACGGACAACAACCGCAGCGAGGCAAGTGCACCCGACTGGGCGTCTCCGAGGACGTCGCCCTCGCGGCGTTGGACCAGGTCGAGCTGCGCCAGCAGGAACCCGTCGGTGGTGGCGGCCACGGCGTTCAGACGTTCCATCGCCTTGCCCCCCTCGCGGGAATTGGTCACGAGCAGGCAGAGCCCGGGCAGGCCACCCCGACCCACTCGTCCCCGGAGCTGGTGGAGCTGGCTCACCCCGAACCGGTCGGCGTCCATCACCACCATCACGGTGGCCTCCGGTACGTCGACCCCGACCTCGATCACGGTCGTCGACACCAGCACGTCGAGATCGCCGGTGGCGAACGCGGTCATGGTCGCGTCCTTCTCCTCGGGAGGAAGCCGACCGTGCATGAGGCCGATGCGGAGCCCTGTGAGAGGCCCGGTGGACAGGTACTGGTGGAGCTCCACGGCCGCGACCAGCGGGGGCCTGTCGCCGCCCCTGTCGTCGTCCCCTCCCTTCGTGGCCCCGTCCGGGGCGTCGGTGGTGTCGGCGTCGATCCGCGCGCACACGACGTACGCGCGGTGACCCGCCCCGACCTCCTCCCGCACCCGCTCCCAGGTCCGCTCCACCCATCTCGGCCTGTCCCGGGCCGGCACGACGGAGGTCGAGATGGGTCTGCGGCCACCGGGCAGCTCGCCCAGCTCGGAGACCTCCAGGTCGCCGAACACCGTCATCGCGATGGTGCGGGGGATCGGCGTCGCCGTCATCACCAACAGGTGCGGGACCATCCCGTCCCGCCCCTTGGCGCGGAGCCGGTCACGCTGACGGACCCCGAAGCGGTGTTGTTCGTCGACCACGACCAACCCCAGGTCGAAGAAGTCGACGGAGTCCTGGATGAGCGCGTGCGTGCCCACGACGATCCCGGCCTCACCTGTGACGATGTCGAGCAGGGCCGCCCGCCGCTCCGCGGTGGACATGGACCCGGTCAGCAGCACCACCCGGGTGGCCTGGTCCGCGGCACCGAGTCGGCCCCGCTCCCCCAGATCACCGAGCATGGCCGTCAGCGAGCGGTGGTGTTGGGTGGCCAGGACCTCGGTGGGCGCCAGCATCACGCACTGGCGCCCGGCATCGACCACCTGGAGCATCGCGAGCAGTCCGACGACCGTCTTCCCGGAGCCGACCTCACCCTGGAGCAGGCGGTTCATCGGTTCGTCGAGCGTCAGGTCCGCCGAGATCTCCTCGAGTACGGTCTGCTGCCCGGCGGTGAGCTCGAACGGCATCCGCGCCTCCATCGCGGCACGGACACCATCGCCGCGAACCGGGCTGGCCGGCGCCGGGTCACGGGCGACGAAGCGGCGCCGGGCCCCGAGGAGCAACTGCAGCGCGATCGCCTCGTCGAACCGGAGCCGGTAGCCGGCTCTGTCCGCGTCCTCGACGCATCCCGGCAGGTGGGCCTTGCGCAGCGCCTCGTCGAGAGCCATCAACCCCGCCGCCGCCAGGACCGCGTCGTCGAGGGGGTCCACCACGGGGACCAGGGCGCGGATCGCGGTGACGACCGCGCCGAGCAGGTCCCACGAGGTCACACTCTCCTTGGCCGAGTAGATGGGCAGGAGCGGGCGGTCGAACAGGCTCGGGCCACCCTCGGCGTCGATCTCCGCCGAGAGGCGCGCGAGCGCGGCGAGGTCTCCCGAGCCCTTGAGCTGGCCGCCGGGACCGGCGACCGATCGGAGGACCAGGAACTCGGGGTGCTTGAGATCCAGGGACTGACGGAACCGCGACACGGTCCCGTCGAACATCGCCACCGTGCCCACCGGGAGCATGAACTTGATCCTGCGGCCGGCGAAGTAGACCACCTTGAACGTGGTGTCCTCGTCCTTCACGGTGAGCGTGAGCATCTCCCGCGGCTGGCCCTGCTTGGTGGTGTAGGTACGGGTCGCGGCTGTGGCGACGGTCCCGATGATCGTCACCCGCTCGCCGTCGACGAGCTCCCGCCGGTCGTAGCGCTGCCCGTGCTGGCGGTAGCGGCGGGGCAGGGTGTGGAGCAGGTCGCCGACCGTCCGGTGACCGAAGGCCGTGGTGATCCTCTCGGCCAGTCCGGCGTCGAGGACCTCCGACAGCGGAGTGTCCGTGGTGGCGAACGCGGTCATTCGACCCCGACGTGCGCGAGCACCCGGCCCGGTCCGGCCGCGTACCCGGCGACCTCCACGTCGGGGTGACCGTCGCGGATCCGGGTCAGCGCCTCCTCCGTCGCGGCGTCGTCGTAGTCGGCGCCGAGCAGCAGGGTCACGAGCTCACCGCCCGAGGAGAGCAACCGGTCCGCGAGCGCGCACACCGCGTCCACCGGGTCCGTCTCGATGAGGGCGACGTCGTGGCCGACCATGCCGAGGAGGTCCCCGGCGGCGCAACGACCCACCAGGGTGAGCGCGTCGTGTTCGGCCCGCACCAGATGCGCGTGCCGGGTGGCCGCAGCCGCGTCCGCCATCCCGAACCCGTCCAGGGACAGCGTGGTCGAGGGGTCGTGGACGGCCAGCGCGGACAACCCCTGGACGACCGATCCCGTCGGGAGGATGAGGGCGTTGCCGTCGACGTCGCGCAGCGCGGCGTCGAGCGCACCGATCTGTGCCCTGGACAGCTCACCGTTGGGCAGCACCAGCAACTCGTCCGCGGACAGGGCCATGACCGCGTCGATCACCCCGCCCTCGTCCGGATCGACCGTCCGCGCCCCCGCGCCGGAGAACAGCTCGGCCAGTGGCCCGTCGGGGACGATCGCCACCACCGTCCGCTCGGGGTCGCGTCCGGTCCGGTCCGCACCCTCCCCGGACCCGTCCCGTCGACGGTGCCCGGTCGGCGGGTTCCCGCCCACCGGGTCCAACATGTCCGTCACACGGATCTCGGTGACCCGGCCGAGGGAGAGCGCGACCTCGACCGCCGTTCCGATGTCGTCGGTGTGGACGTGTACCGCCCAACGGGCGTTGTCCCCCGTCCCGCCGTCGCCCACGACCACCACGCTGTCGCCCAGGGTCCGGAGCGCGGACCTGAGCTCGTCGGCACGCGCGTCGTCCGAATGGGTCAGGGAGTACATGACCTCGTACCGGGTGTTGGCAGAGGACTCCGGGGGACCACCGTCGGTGCCGTCACACTGCGCGGACGGTTCGGTGAACGGGTCCTCGGGGACGAAGTAGTCCGGCCGCTCCGGCGCCTGTCCCCCGAGCACCTCGACCATGGTGTCCAGCAACACCAGCAGGCCTCTGCCACCCGCGTCCACGACCCCCGCCCGGGCCAGCGCGGGCAGCTGGGACGTGGTGCGGTCGAGGGCCTCCGCCCCCGCGTCCGCGGCCGCACGCGCCACCTCGACGAGCGACGTGGCCGACGACCTACCCGCGCCCCCGGCAGCCTCCCGCAGCACGGTCACGATGGTGCCCTCGACCGGATCGCTGAGCGCGTGGTCGACGAGGGTGACCGCCGTCCGGAGCGCCCGACGGTAGGTGGAGGCGTCGACGACCGTGAAGGTCGCCGCCTCGCCGACCGCCCGGAGCACCTGGGACAGGATGACGCCGGAGTTGCCCCGCGCACCGTGGACGGCCCCGTGACCGAGCGCCACGGCGATCTCGCGGGCGCCGGCACTACCCCCGCCCTCGGAGATCCACGCCTCCTCACCCTCGGCCCTGTCGACCGCGGCTCTCATCGTGTAGAGCAGATTGGTCCCGGTGTCGGAGTCCGGCACCGGGAAGACGTTGAGGGCGTTGATCTCCTCGCGGTGGGTCGCCAGATGTTCCACACACCGACGCGCCCACCCCAGCAGCCCGTGGGCGTCCAGTGATGACGGACGTTCCTCGACACTCGTCGACTCCTGTGCCATCACCCCTCCTCGGCGTCCGTTCACCCCAATGGTCCGACTCCGTCGGTCGGCGCGGCCAAGCCTAGTACCCTCACCTTGCGACAGCCGTCGAACAGGCCGAGACGGCCCGTACCACTCCCTGGAGTCCAGATGACCTCTGCCCTGACCGCCACGCCCCTCGTCACCCTCGAGGACGGTGTGCTCACCATCCCCATCTCCCTCGAGGGCAGGGGGAACTCGCTGGACTCCGACGCCGTCACCCAGGCCGGCACCGCATTGGCCGCTCTCCTCGCCGGCGAGATCGACGCCGGCGCGATCCTCCTGGTGGGCCTGGGCAGGAACTTCTGCGCGGGGGGGAACGTGCCCGGTTTCGCCGCGGCCGAGGACCGCTCGGAGCACGTCCGCGAACTGGCCGACCGGTTGCACGGGGTGGTCAGGCAACTGGAGGAGGCACCTGTGCCGGTGGTGGCCGCGGTGGCCGGCTGGGCCGCGGGGGCCGGACTCTCCCTCGCGTTGGCCGCCGACTTCTCCGTCGGGGGCCCGGACACCCGCCTGCTCGCGGCCTACCCGGGAATCGGCCTGTCGCCGGACGGTGGGATGTCCTGGCGGCTGCCCCGGGCGATCGGGCCCGCGGCGGCCCGGGCGTTCATCCTGGGCAACGAGCCGGTGGACGGGGCGCGGGCCTACGGGATCGGACTGCTCACCACCTTCACCGAAGAGGACGTCTCCACCACGGCTCGTGAGCTGGCGGTCCGTCTCGCGGCGGGCCCGCGTGCCTCCTATGCCGCCACCAAGGAGCTGCTGCGACGGTCCGGCGAGAGGACTCTCGCGCAGCAACTCGACGCCGAGCGGGACTCCATCGCGGCGCTGGCGGTGTCGCCCGACGGGATCGAGGGAGTGGATGCGTTCGTCGCCAAGCGCGCCCCGCGCTTCGGTGGGGCCTGAGACCGGCTCTACGTCTGCTCCGCCAGGTCCGGCAGTCGCCAGTCGACGCCGTCCACGCCGAGCCGGCGCAGCTCGTCGTCCGCGCGGCTGAACGGTCGGGAACCGAAGAACCCGCGTGAGGCCGACAGTGGCGAGGGGTGCGCGGAGGCGATGACCGGGGTGTCCCCGAGCATCGGCGCCAGGGACTGCGCCTGGCGCCCCCAGAGAATCGCCACCAGCGGACGGCCACGCTCCACCAGTGCCTCGATCGCGCGCCCGGTGACCTCCTCCCATCCCTTCCCCCGGTGGGAGGTCGGCTGCCCCGGCGTCACCGTGAGGACCCGGTTGAGCAGGAGGATCCCGCTCCCGGCCCAGGAGCTCAGGTCGCCGTGCCGGGGCGCCGGCAGTCCCAGGTCGTCCGAGTACTCGCGGTAGATGTTGACCAGGCTCCTCGGCAGGGGGCGGACGTGTCCGTCCACGGCGAAGCTCAGGCCGACGGCGTGCCCGGGCGTCGGATACGGATCCTGGCCCACGATCAGCACGCGGACGTCGTCGAACGGCTGGGTGAACGCGCGCAGGATCCGGTCCCCCTCCGGGAGGTATCCGCGGCCCGCGGAGTCCTCCGCGCGGAGGAAGTCGCCCATCCGGTGGATGCGGTCCTCCACCGGCGCCAGCGCACCCGCCCACCCCGGGTCGACGACCTCCCCCAGCGGAGGCCGAGCCGACTGGTCGCCCACCACCCGGTCAGTCGATCCGTCGGAGCTCGGAGCGGTACCGCATCGCGTTGTCGTGATACTTCTGCGTGTTCCCCTCGAGCATCGCCGGGTCCACCTCGTAGCCCTCGCGGATCCTCGCGGGGGCTCCCATCGCCATGCGCGCGGCGGGGAGGTCGAACCGTGGCGGGATAAGACACCCGGCGGCGACGACCGCTCCGGCACCGATCACGGCGCCGTTGAGCACGATCGAGCCGGAGGAGATCAGGGCTCCGTCCCCGACGGTCGCCCCCTCGATGTGCGCGTTGTGTCCCACGATGCAGTGCTCCCCGAACACCGTCGGTTCCGACTCCGTGCAGTGGACGATCGTGCCGTCCTGGATATTGGTCATGGCGCCGACCTCGATGCGCCCGTAGTCACCGCGGAGGACCGCGGTCGGCCACACGGACACGCCCGGTCCCAGGCGGACGCGGCCGATCACCACGGCGTCGGGGTGCACCCAGGCGTCGGGGGCGATGTCGGGTTCGAGGTCTCCGAGTGCGTAGACAGCCATGCCGCCAGACTAGTTCGCGCCCCGTGCCGAGTCCCAGCCCCCGGGGGTCCGCGGGTGGCCGTCGAGGGAGATCGCTCCGGGGTCTCCCTCGTGGATCGTCCCGATCACGGTGAAACCCGGGGGGACGGTGGTCCCGGGCGGGAAGGTGCCCAGCAGACCGTGGTCCTCGCCGCCGTCGAGGATCCAGTCCGCGATCTGCGCCTCCGGATCCGGGAGACCCAGGACCGCGGCGGCCTCTCCCAGGCGGGGGTCGACGGGAAGCGCGTCGACGACGAGGTCCGCCGCGACGCCGGAGGCCCGCGCCAATCCCGACAGGTCGCGCATCAGGCCGTCGCTGACATCGGTGAGTGCGCTGGCGCCGGCGAGTCTGGCCGCCCTCCCGGACCCGATCGGGGGTACGGGGACCCGGTGGGCCTGCTGCAGGGGGCCCTCGGTGTGGCCCGCCAGCAGCAGTGCCAACCCCGCCGCGGAGCGACCGGGTTCACCGGTGAGCGCCACCCGGTCGCCGGGGGCGGCGCCGTCGATCCGCAGGGGGCGCGCGCCGTCCGGGAGGGTGCCCATCGCGGTGACACTGACGACGACGAGGTGAGCGCTGGTGAGATCACCGCCCACCACCACGGCACCGGATCGCGCGGCCTCTCCGTGGATCCCGGCGGCCAGCTCTCCGATCTGCTCCATCGTCGTCTCCCCGGGCACCGCCAGGGCCACGAGGACGCGGGAGCAGTCGGCGCCCATGGCCAGGACGTCGGAGACGTTCTGTGCGACGGCGCGGCGACCGATGTCCCTCCAGGTGGTCAGGTCCAGGCGGAAGTGGGTCCCCTCGACCAGCATGTCTGTCGTCACCACCGTCGCCGCGGCCGGACCGAGGACGGCGGCGTCGTCCCCGTTGCCCACCGGGTCGCCGGAGTGGGCGTCCCCCGGACCGCTCAACACCGCCAGCACCCCGGCCTCCCCCACCTCCGCGACGGTCGGTGGCCGTTCGGTCGCAGGGCTCATCGGCGTCCTCGGAGGTCAGGCGCCGGGAGGACCGGCGGGTGGCTGTAGCGTTGCCGACAGGCTAGCGGCCGCCACCCCGGGCGGCCGACCGCGGGAGAGAGGACCACTCGAGGTGGGCAGCACGGACACGGTCCCGGGCGACGGTCACGACGCGGGCGGCTCGGGGCCGCGGACTCCCGACGTCCGATCATCCGACGGCCGGTCATCCGATGGCGGCCACCGACCGCCGGTCTCGCCCCTCGTGGTGATCGCGGCGGTACTCATCCCGCTGGTGCTGCTCGCCGTGGTGCTCGTCCTGGTGCGGGACGTCCGCGACGAGGCGGCCGAGTCCGCCGCGAGCGAGCCCGTGACCGCGGTGACCATCCCGGCCCCCGGAGCCGATTCCGAGGTGTGCCTGTCGCTGGTCGAGTCCCTCCCGGACACCCTCGGTGAGGCGAACCGGGTCGCGTTCGTCGAGCCCGCCCCGCCGGGTGCCGCGGCGTACCGGCTGCCCGACGCCCAGACCGTCGTCGTCCGCTGCGGCCTCCCCGCCCCGCCGACCTTCACCGTCGGGGTGTCGCTCCAGGAGGTCAACGGCGTCCAGTGGTTCAACGAACCGGACCCGGACCCCGCCGTGACGTCGTCCACCTGGGTCGCCGTCGACCGACCGGAGTACATCGCGGTCACCCTCCCCGCGACCGGCGGTACGGGTCCGATCCAGGATCTCTCGGACGCCCTCTCCGCCGGTCTCGAGGCCGTCGAACCGCGGCCCGCTCCGATCGGGTGACCCCCGGGGTCAGCAGCCGGCGAGCGCGGTCCGCACGAGAGTGTCGAGCAGGGTCCGGTAGTCCACGCCGGAAGCCGCCCACATCTGCGGGTACATCGAGATCGGGGTGAACCCCGGCATGGTGTTGACCTCGTTGATCACCGGTCCGTGCTCGGTGACGAAGAAGTCGACCCGGCTCAGTCCACGGGCGTCCAGGGCGTGGAACGCCTCGACGGCCAGCGTGCGCAATCGGTCGGTGTCTGCGGTGGGGAGCAGCGCGGGGAGGTCGAACGTGCAGACGTCGTCGAGGTACTTGGTGTCGAAGTCGTAGAAGGAGTCACCCTCGGTCTCACCCTCCAGACCGGTGGGCTCACCGGGGATGTGGAGTTCGGCGGGCAGGCTCGCCTCCACCCGACCGTCCGGGTACTGCAGGACACCACATTCGACCTCGCGGCCCACGATGGCGGCCTCGACGATCACCTTGGGGTCGAACCGGCGGGCCTCGGCGATCGCCGCGTCGAGGTCTCCCGCGCGGGAGACCTTGGTGATCCCGATGGACGAGCCACCGCGGGCGGGCTTGACGAACAACGGGAGCCCGAGGCGGTCGAGTTCCGCCTGTGGCAGCGTCGCGGTCCCGGGGCGCAACACCGCCTGCTCACCGATCGGCAGACCGGCCGCACCCAGCACGACCTTGGTGAACTCCTTGTCCATGCCGGCCGCACTGGCGAACACCCCCGGCCCCACATAGGGGATCCCCGAGAGCTCGAGGAGCCCCTGGACGGTGCCGTCCTCCGCGTGGGTGCCGTGCATGACGGGGAAGACCACGTCCACACGGGCGGCCTGCTCACCGGCCCGTTCCCCGTCCACGTACCGCAGGACCCCGCGGTCGCCGGTGGACAGTCCGAGCGCCACCTGTGGTCGCCCCGGGTCGACCTCCGGCATGACGCGGTCGACGATCCGCAGGCCCGACACGTCGTCGGGACCCAGGGTCCACCTCCCCGATCCGGTGATCCCGACGGGGATCACCTCGTAGACGGATCGGTCGAGATGTGCCATGACGGCGCCGGCGGACACGCAGCTCACGGAGTGCTCCGAGCTGCGGCCGCCATAGAGGACGGCAACGGTGATGCGATTCACCGGGCCGAGGCTACTCGGGCTTGGTGCTCCGCCTCATGAGGCGCACCGCCACCTCGACGGCGTCGCCGCCCTCGTGGCAGATCTCGTGGACGGCCTCGGTGAGCGGCATCTCGACGCCCACCTGTCGGGCGAGCGCACGGATCGACGTGCAGGACTTGACCCCCTCCGCCACCTGTCCGTTGGTGGCCTCCTGCGCCTGTTCCAGGGTCTCGCCCTTGCCCAGCCGTTCACCGAAGGTCCGGTTGCGGGACAGCGGCGAGGTGCAGGTGGCGACCATGTCGCCGAGCCCCGCGAGTCCGGCGAAGGTCATCTGGTTGGCACCGAGCGCCACCCCGAGCCTCGTCGACTCCGCCAACCCGCGGGTGACGAGCGTGGCCATGGTGTTGTCACCCAGGCCCATCCCGGTCGCGATCCCACACACCAGTGCGATGACGTTCTTGGTGGAGCCACCGATCTCGCACCCCACCACATCGGTGTTGGTGTAGGGACGGAAGTAGGGGGTGGCGAACGCGTCCTGCAGGCGGGCCGCCCGGTCGACGTCCGTACAGGCGATCACGGTCGCCGCCGGCTGGCCCTCGGCGATCTCCCGCGCGAGGTTGGGTCCGGACAACGCGGCGATCCTGTCCGCCGTCAACCCGGTGACCTCGGCGACGACCTCGCTGATGCGCATCAGCGTCCCGGTCTCGATCCCCTTCGCCAGGGAGATCACCCCGGCATCCGACTCGAGGAGGTCGACCCACTGCTCCAGGTTCCCCCTCAGACTCTGCGACGGGACCGCCAGGACGACCTCGTGGGAGCCCGCGAGCACCTCGGCCGGGTCCGTCGAGGCGGTGACCGTCGCGGGCAGGACGATGCCCGGCAGATATTTCTCGTTACAGTGCCGTTCGTTGATCCCGAGGGCCACCTCGTCCCGGCGGGCCCACATGACCACCTCCGACCCCGCGTCCGCGAGGATCTTACCGACGGCGGTCCCCCACGACCCCGCACCCATCACCGCGACCCGTGCCATTTCGCCTCCCGGCTCGTCGTCCCCCACCCGGGCCATCGCCGGTGGATCGTGAGCAAACGCTACCCGGCCCGGCGCGCTCGCGAGGGTCTGCTGGCAGGATGGCGGTCGATGAATACGGTGTCGGGTCACGGGGCGGCTGACGGCGGGTGGACGATCATCGTCCCCGTCAAGGCCCTCGACCGTGCCAAGAGCCGCCTCGCCCGCGCTCTTCCGGCGTCCGACAGGCGGGCACTCGCCCTCGCGATGGCCGCGGACGTGCTCCGGACCTGCGTCGCGACGCCCGGTGTCTCCCGGGTGCGGGTGGTGACCTCGGATCCCGACGTGGCGGCGCTCGCCCGCCTCCTCCCGGTCGAGATCGTCCCGGAGCCGGTCGACGCCGCGGGACGGCCGGACGGCGACCCGCTCAACGCCGCGCTCACCGGGGCGATCCACGGCGTACCCGGCCCGGTGGGCGTGGTGACCGCGGATCTGCCCGAGCTCGGGGCCCGCCAACTCGCCCGGGTGCTCACGGCCGCCTCCCGGCACCCGCATTCGATCGTCCCCGACCATCGTGGCGCCGGGACCACCATGGCGTTCTGGACCGGCCCCGCCGGAGCACGCGTGCCCCGGTTCGGACCCGGCTCCGCGGCCCGACACCTGTCCGAGGGGGGTGCCGTCCCGCTCGACGGTGCCGACCCCTCGGGCGCGGCCGGTCGCGACGTCGACACCCCCGAGGATGTCCGGGCACTGACCGGACGGGCCGTCGGTGAGGCCACCGCGGCCGTCCTGAGGACCCCCTCTGTGACTCAACGTGCTCACTCCGCCGGGGTATCGGCCACAATGGTCCGGTGACCGCAGACGATCCCGTGCTCGAGCAACTCCCCCGACCCCGTGACCGCTACCTCAACCGAGAACTCAGCTGGCTCGACTTCAACGCACGAGTGTTGGCCCTGGCGGGCGAGAAGGACCTGCCGTTGCTCGAGAGGGCCAAGTTCCTCGCGATCTTCGCGTCGAATCTGGACGAGTTCTACATGGTGCGGGTGGCCGGCCTCAAGCGCCGCGACAAGACGGGGCTGTCGGTCAGGTCCGCCGACGGTCAGACGCCCGCCGAACAGCTCGGCCGGATCAGTGTCCGGACCCGCGAGCTCTGCGACGAGCAGACCCGGCTGTTCCACGACGAGATCAGACCGGAACTCGAGTTGCACGGGATCCGGATCCTGCCCTGGGGCGAGCTCACCGCCGACGAGCGGTTCTCCCTGGCGGAGTTGTTCAGGAACTCGATCTTCCCCGTCCTCACGCCGCTCGCCGTCGACCCGGCACATCCCTTCCCCTACATCTCCGGGCTCAGCCTCAACCTGGCGGTGATCATCCGCGACATCGGGTCGGGGCAGGAGCACTTCGCCCGGGTCAAGATCCCCCACAACGTGCCCCGGTTCGTCAGGGTCGCCCGGAGTGCGGAGGACGAGTACTCGTTCGTACCCGCCGAGGAGATCATCGCGGCCCACCTCGGCGATCTGTTCCAGGGCATGGAGGTGGTCGAACACCACGTCTTCCGGGTGACCCGTAACGCGGACATGGAGGTCGAGGAGGACCGTGACGAGGACCTGCTGCAGGCGCTCGAGCGCGAGCTCGCCCGCCGCCGCTTCGGCTCCGCCGTGCGTCTGGAGATCGCCGAGGACATGACGCCTCGGATGCTCCGGATCCTGCAGCACGAACTCGACGTGGACTCCGAGGACGTGATCCGGTTCTCGGGACTGCTCGATCTGACGGGACTGTGGCAGATCCACGGCCTGGACATGCCCGACCTCAAGGATCCGGCGATGGTCCCCGCCACTCCCCCGGCATTCGGTGAGCGGGAGACCGCCCGGAACATCTTCGCGTCCCTCCAGGAGGGCGACGTCTTGGTCGAGCACCCCTACGACTCGTTCGCGACCACCGTCCAGCGGTTCATCGAACAGGCCGCGGCGGACGAGAACGTGCTGGCGATCAAGCAGACCCTGTACCGGACCTCCGGCGACTCCCCCATCGTCAACGCTCTCGTCGACGCCGCGGCGGCCGGCAAGCAGGTCGTCGCGCTGGTGGAGATCAAGGCCCGCTTCGACGAGCAGAACAACATCCGCTGGGCTCGTGAGCTCGAGCAGGCCGGGGTCCACGTGGTGTACGGCCTGCTGGGACTCAAGACGCACTGCAAGACCTGCCTGGTGGTCCGCAAGGAGGGCGACCGGCTGCAGCGTTACGCCCACATCGGGACCGGGAACTACAACCCCAAGACGGCCCGCCTGTACGAGGACGTGGGGCTGTTCACCGCGGACGAGGACGTGGTGTCCGATCTGACGGACCTGTTCAACCACCTCACCGGGTTCTCCAACGTCTCCAAGTACCGACGGCTGCTCGTCGCCCCCGAGGGCATCCGCTCGGGGATCATCGAGAGGATCGACCGCGAGATCGGCTTCGCCGCCGAGGGGCGCGAGGCGGGGATCCGGCTCAAGGCCAACGCGTTGGTCGACGAACAGATCATCGACGCCCTCTACCGGGCCTCCCAGGCGGGCGTGCAGGTGGACATCGTGGTCCGAGGGATCTGCGCCCTGCGCGCCGGGGTCCCCGGGCTCAGCGAGAACATCCACGTCCGCTCGATCCTCGGCCGATTCCTCGAGCACTCGCGGATCCTCAACTTCCGCGGGGCTGACGAGGTGCTCATCGGCAGCGCCGACATGATGCACCGGAACCTCGACCGCCGTGTCGAGGTGATGACCACCGTCACCGACCCCCGGCTCAAGGGGCAGATCCACCGCATCTTCGACTCCGCCCTCGACCCGGCCACGCGCAGCTTCCATCTGAGACCCGACGCCTCGTGGGCGCGGATGCCCGCCTCCGGTGACTGGCCCGACTCGGTCGACCACCAGGAGCGCATGGCCTCCGTCCACGCGGGGTTCCGGGACCGATGAGCAGCAAGCCGTACGGCGGCCGGACCCGCGTCCGGGTGGTCCCCGCGGCCGGCGCCGTCCTGTACCGCATGGACGGGGGGGCGGCCCGCTGCGCCGTGGTCCACCGCCCCCGGTACGACGACTGGTCGCTACCCAAGGGCAAGGTCGATCCCGGAGAGTCACTGCCGGTCACCGCGGTGCGCGAGATCGCGGAGGAGACGGGGTTCACCGCCGCGCTCGAGTCGAGGATCGGGACCACCGCGTACCCGCTCAGGGAGAACACCCGGAAGGAGGTCACCTACTGGTCCGCTCTGGCGTCCGGGGGCGGCTTCGAGCCGAATTCCGAGGTCGACGAGATCCGGTGGCTCCCGGTGGATGAGGCCCGGGATCTGGTCTCGTACGCGTTGGACCGCAAGATCCTGACGCGCTTCGCCGCGGCCCGACCGGTGGATTCGGTTCTCCTGCTGGTCCGGCACGCCAAGGCGGGGAGCCGCTCGGAGTGGAGCGGTGACGACTCGTCGCGCCCGCTCGACAAGGCCGGACGCACCCAGGCCGAACTCCTGGTCCCGATGCTCAGGGCGTTCGGCGTCCGGAGGCTCTACAGCGCCCCGCGGGTGCGTTGCGAGCAGACCGTGGGTCCACTGGCCGACGAACTCGGGGTCGGCGTCGCCGTCGAGCCGGTCCTGAGCGATGAGGCGTACCTGGATGATCCCGTCACCGCGCGCGAGCGCGTGGTCGAGATCGCCGGCGGCGACGGGGTCGCGGCGGTGAGTTCCCAGGGAACCGCGATTCCCGGACTCGTGGGTGACCTGGCCGGGCTGGCCGGGATCGATGTGGGAGACACCTCGACCAAGAAGGCCGGAGCCTGGGGGCTGGGGTTCGACGGCGGGACCCTGGTGTTCGCCGACTACTACCCGAGCCCGCTCCCCGTGCGGTGAGGCAGACGGTCAGCTGACCTTGTCGCGGTGGTTCACGCCGTTCTTCCCGACACCGCCGAAGGACTGGTGTGAACTGGACCGCTTTGCGGCGAGTCGCCCTTCCGGGAGCGTCTCGGTGCCCTGGACGACGGATTTGAAGTACTGCCCGGGCCGGAAGGCGGGCGAGTACGTGGGTGGCACCGGGATGGACTCACCGGTGTGCGGGTTGCGCGCGACCCTGGCCGCACGCGCGCGCTTCTCGAAGATGCCGAATCCCATGATGGTGATGGACTCTCCGGCCGCCACCGCCCGCACGATGATGTCGAGAGTGTTCTCCAGCGCCTCGGTGGCGAGCTGATGGTCTCCGTCCATCCGTTCCGCCAGCTCGGCGATCAGGTCGGCCTTGTTCACGAGGGATCCCCCTTAGGGTGAGTACACCGACGCGGCAGAGCACCGCGCCATACGGAATATAAGCATACTCACACGTTGCAGTCACGGGGAGCGTTCCGGACGTGACTGCCGAGCAGACGGGTCAGCCGTGATCAGGCAGGGTGGTGACGGGCTTGAACGCCGGCCGGCGCTGCTCGAACTCCGCGATCGCATCGGCCTGCCGGAGGGTGAGCCCGATGTCGTCGAGACCTTCCATGAGGCGCCAGCGGGTGTAGTCGTCGATCTCGAACGGGACCGTCACGTCACCCGCGGTCACGGTCCGGGTGCCCAGGTCGACGGTCAACTCGAGGCCCGGACGCTCGTCCATGATCTTCCACAGCAGCTCGACGTTCTGCTGCTCGACCTGTGCGGCCACCAGACCGGACTTGCCGGAGTTGCCGCGGAAGATGTCGGCGAAGCGCGAGGAGATGACGACGCGGAAGCCGAAGTCCTTCAGGGCCCAGACCGCGTGCTCGCGCGACGACCCGGTGCCGAAGTCCGGTCCCGCCACGAGCACGGACGCGCGGTCGTACGGGGCACGGTTGAGGACGAAGTCCGGCTCGTTCGCGCGCCAGGACGAGAACAGTCCGTCCTCGAACCCGGTGCGGGTGACACGCTTGAGGTACTCGGCGGGGATGATCTGGTCGGTGTCCACGTTGGACCGGTGCAATGGGGCCCCGATGCCGGTATGGGTGGTGATCGGCTCCATGATGATCAGGCCCCCTTCGCGGGCTCGAGATCGGCGGGGGAGGCCAGTCGGCCGACGACGGCCGTGGCCGCGGCGACCGCCGGGCTGACGAGATGGGTACGGGCGCCCTTGCCCTGGCGGCCCTCGAAGTTGCGGTTGGAGGTCGAGGCACAGCGCTGACCCGGCTCGAGCGAGTCCGGGTTCATCCCGAGGCACATGGAGCACCCCGGTTGACGCCATTCGGCACCGAACGCGGTGAACACCTTGTCCAGGCCCTCCTCCTCGGCCAGCTGGCGCACCTGCATCGATCCCGGGACGACCAACATCCGGACGCCGTCCGCGACCTCGCGGCCGTCGATGATCTCCGCCACGGTCCGGAGGTCCTCGATGCGGCCGTTGGTGCAGGAGCCCACGAAGACCACGTCCACCGGGACCTCGCGCAACGGGGTGCCGGCCTCGAGATCCATGTAGTCGAGCGCGCCCTCGGCGGCGACACGGTCGCTCTCGTCCCCGAAGGACTCCGGGTGCGGGACGGTGGACCCGAGGGGCACACCCTGTCCGGGGTTGGTCCCCCAGGTCACGAACGGGGTGAGAGCGGAGCCGTCGATCACCACCTCGGTGTCGAACGCGGCGTCGTCGTCGGTCCTCAGACCGTTCCAGTACTCGACGGCCGCGTCCCACTCCTCGCCCGCGGGGGCGTGCGGCCGCCCCTTCAGGTACTCGTAGGTGGTCTGGTCCGGGGCGATCATCCCGGCCCGGGCGCCGGCCTCGATGCTCATGTTGCAGATGGTCATCCGCGCCTCCATCGAGAGCTTCTCGATGGCCTCGCCGCGGTACTCGATGATGTGCCCCTGACCCCCGCCCGTCCCGATCTGGGCGATGACGGCCAGGATGAGGTCCTTGGCGGAGACCCCCGGCTGCAGCTCGCCGGTGACGGTGACGGCCATGGTCCTGAACGGCCGCAGGGACAGTGTCTGGGTGGCCATGACGTGCTCGACCTCGGACGTACCGATACCCATCGCGATGGAGCCGAACGCGCCGTGGGTCGAGGTGTGCGAGTCCCCGCACACGACGGTCATGCCGGGCTGCGTCAGGCCGAGCTGGGGTCCGATGATGTGGACGATGCCCTGCCCGGGGTCACCCATCGGGTAAGCCCGGACCCCGAACTCCGCGCAGTTGGTGCGCAGCGTCTCGATCTGGGTCCGCGAGACGCGGTCGGCGATGAGGTTGACGGCACCGCCGACGATGTCGGTCGGGACGTTGTGGTCCTCGGTCGCCAGCGTGAGGTCCGGGCGGCGCAGGCCGCGGCCCGCCAACCGGAGCCCGTCGAAGGCCTGGGGGCTGGTGACCTCGTGGATGAGGTGGAGATCGATGTAGATGAGGTCGGGCTGACGGGCTTCGCCCTCACCCTCGCCCCTGACCACCACGTGGTCGTCCCAGACCTTCTCCGCCAGGGTTCGGCCCCGGGCACCTCCGGACGGTGTCACACTCATCACGCCTCCAGT